>CALMRD010000241.1 GCA_937871625.1 uncultured Bacteroidales bacterium
CGCCCGGATTGGCATTGACAGAGACACGGAAGGTGCCGGCAAGCAGTTGCGCCATATTATAGGCACCTACATTGGAGGTGAGCTTTTTCTCCTTTACGAGCACATTGTACATAGGCGACTTCTTGCCACCCGCAAGAATGTCACTCAGGATGGTCAGGGCGTAGGCATCAGGATTATACATCTCAGCAGAAGGGAATGCCATGGTGTACTGCGCGGTGTTGGCGAAGTTGTCTTCATGATAGAGTTTCTTCGTCTCTGCCAGTGTCACGGGCATCGGCTTCAGCTTCTCCACCTCAGCCCCTGCCGGTATCTCACCAAAGTATTTCTGAACCAGTGCTTTCACCTCTTCAGCCTCGAAGTCGCCGGCGATGGAAAGGGTTGCATTGTTAGGTATATAGAAGCGGGCGTGGAACTCCTTCACATCCTCCACCGTGGCGTTGAACAGGTCTTTCATCTCCCCGATGGTGGTCCAGCTGTAGGGATGGCCTTCAGGGAAAAGCGCCCTGGCCATGACCGTTGCGGAGTGACCGTAAGGCCTGTTGTCAACCCCCTGGCGTTTTTCATTCTGAACGACGTTCTGCTGAATTGCAAAAGCCTGCTGTGTGATGGTGTTTGTGAGATAGCCCATACGATCTGACTCCATCCAGAGGACCATCTCGAGGGCGTTCTTCGGCACTGTCTCGTAATAGTTGGTGCGGTCCTGATTGGTGGATCCGTTCAGTGTTCCGCCGGCACTCTGTATCAGCCTGAAATACTGATCTTCAGGAACATTCTCACTTTGCTGGAACATCATATGTTCAAAGAGATGGGCAAAGCCTGTGCGGCCCGGAACCTCACGGTTGGCCCCGACATGATAGTAAATCGCCACTGAAACAATGGGATCTGACTTGTCCTGATGCAGGATGACACTGAGACCGTTCTCAAGCTGGTACTTTTCAAACGGAATGTTCAACTCGTCTCCTGTCTTATTAAGGCAGGATGTCATGGAAATGAGAGCCAAAATCAATAAAGCTCCGGAGAGATTCTTCATAGTTTTCATGGATTGGGTTAACTGATTGCATAATAAAAAGCTAATTTAAGTATAAATAGAGTACGCGCGCGACCGTTAACATTTCTTCACATATTGTAACTCCCGGATGCTGCTGAACAAATTGCAGCTTTGTTTGTCTTTTATTGCAGAAACGTTAAACAAAACAAAAATATGTTCGACCAGTTTGACCCTGCAGAAGACAAGATGCTGCAGGTAATTGACAACAACGGAAAGGTGATCAGCAAGGAGCTGATGCCCGACCTCTCTGATGAAGAGATGGTAAAACTGTATAAGGAGATGCTCTTTGTCAGAACGCTCGACTTCATGATCGTCTCCTACCAGCGGCAGGGCCGCGTCTATACCTACCCGCCCAACTACGGGCAGGAGGCCATAGGAGTGGCAGCGGGCGCCGTGCTGAGACACGAAGACTGGCTGGTGCCTGCCTTCCGCGAGATGGGCGCATGGCTGGCCAAGGGGGTTACCATGAAGGAGATATTCATGTTCAACATGGGATTCGAAGAGGGATTGAAGTTTACCGAAGCAAATCATGTTCTTCCCTTCTCTGTGCCTATAGCCTCGCAGCTTCTTCACGGAGCAGGCATAGGTTATGCCGTAAAATATCAGAAGAAGGACGAGGTGGCCATGGCATTCGTCGGTGACGGAGGGACCTCCGAAGGTGACTTCCACGAGGCACTCAACTTCGCAGGCGTATGGAAAGTGCCTGTGATCTTCGTCGTTCAGAATAACCAGTATGCTATCTCTGTTCCCGTGAAGATGCAGACCGCCAGCACCAACATCGCTGTTAAGTCAGTGGCTTACGGCATCAAGGGGCTGAAGGTCGACGGCAATGATATCTTCGCCATGCTGGCAGCTTTCAGGTTTGCTCATGAGTACGCCCGTAAAGAGCAGCAGGCTGTGCTGATAGAAGCCGTCACCTACCGCAAGGGAGCGCATACCACATCGGACGACCCGACCAAGTATCGTACCACCGACGAGGAGAAGGAGTGGGACAAGAAGGACCCGCTGCGCCGCATGAAGCTCTTCCTGGAGAAGAAGAAGCTGTGGTCAGATGCCGAGGAAGAGAGGGTGACCGAGGAGTACAGGAAGGAGATCGACCGCCAGTTTATGGAGACGGAAGAGACAGTTCAGTATCCGCTTGAGGATGCAATAAAATATACTTATGCCGAGATGCCGCAGGATCTCCGCGATCAGCAGATCGAGCATGAAAAATTCTTACAATGGAAAAACGCACGCAAATGAAAGCAATGAATATAGTCAATGCCGTCAATGACGCTCTCGACATCAAACTGACAGAGGATAAGAACGTTGTTGTCTACGGTGAGGATGCCGGCTTTGAGGGCGGCGTCTTCAGGGTAACGGAAGGATTACAGAAGAAACACGGTGTGGAGAGGGTCTTTGACTCACCCCTGGCTGAGTCGGGTATCGCCGGCACGGCAGTGGGGATGGCGGCAGCAGGACTCCGTCCGGTGATAGAGATGCAGTTCTGCGGGTTCATCTACCCGGCCTTCAACCAGATCATCTCACACATAACACGCATGCACAACCGCTCACGGGGCCGCTATAAGATGCCGATAGTGATACGCCTTCCCTATGGCGGCGGTATCAACGCGCTGGAGCACCACTCAGAGAGTATGGAGGCAATTTTTGCACACATACCCGGCCTGAAAGTGGTGGTGCCATCGACACCCCATGATGCCAAGGGACTCCTCATCTCGGCCATAGAGAGTGATGATCCCGTACTCTTCCTCGAGCCCAAGCGCATCTACCGCGCCATCAAGCAAGAGGTGAGTGAAGAAAAATTCTCAGTGCCTATCGGCAAAGCCAAGGTCCTCTCACAGGGCACAGACGTTACCGTGGTTGCCTACGGCGCCATGATACGCGAGGTGCAGAAGGCGATGGTGATGGCGAAAGAGGCAGGATACTCGGTGGAGCTGATAGACCTGAGAACAATATATCCTCTCGACAAGGAGACGATAGCCGCTTCCGTAAAGAAGACCGGACGTATAGTCTTCGTAGGCGAGGAGCCGCGCAGCTTCGGAGTGGGATCCGAGATCATGGCGCTGGCAAACGAAGAGGCCTTCCTACACCTTGAGGCTCCCCCGAAGAGGGTGGCGGCCTTCGATGTGATAGTGCCTTACCCCCGTGGTGAACATCACTATATGATTACCCCTGATAAGATCTTCTATGAGATTGAAAGAACTATAAAATTCTGAACTGATGAAACTTGCATAAGCAAAAACTCGCAACAGGATTTGAGTAAAATACTTTTGCAAGTTCCATTCGACCAATGA
>CALMRD010000242.1 GCA_937871625.1 uncultured Bacteroidales bacterium
CCAGGTACCTGGAGAGTTGAATCCGTTAACCACCCGTCGGCTGATACCCTGCGCCACGGAAAATCCGGCGGAGGCCGGGGATATGTTGCTGCACCAGATCATAGGGTTGACTCTCCCGATAAGAGGTTTGCCTCTCCCGGAAAAATGGTTTCCTCTCCCGGTGAAAGAATGGCTCTACCGGGTGCAGCGGTGAAACACACCTTTATGGCACAGGTTTTGTCCCCTTTAAGTTGACAGATGAAGTGATGATATTACGGAGACAATTATCTGATAAACCAAGAAACCTATTCCTGGTCATGCTTCTGATGTCAGTCGTGGCATCAGGAGTTCAGGGGCAGAATGTGGAGGTAACCGTCACCGGCATCAGGTCAGACACCGGTCAGATAGCAGTAGGTGTTTTCACTGACAATGAAAGCTTCCGCCAGGAAAAAGCTCTCCTGGAACCCCGGTTCTCCAAGGATCAGATCACTGACGGCACCCTGACATTCAGCCTGACACTCGAACCCGGCGTGTACGGACTGTCAGTCCTGGACGATGAGAACAGCGACGGGCTCATGGAGTACCGCAAGCTGGGCATCCCCAGGGAGGGGTTCGGTTTTTCCAACTTTTACCTTACCGGCTTCGCCAAACCGGTGTTTGACGACTTTAAGTTTACTGTCGTTCAGGGTGAGAAGATGAATATCACCATCCGGATGAAGTACTTCTGATTTTCGATTTTCGATTTCGTAGTGGCTGACAACCTTTTCCTGAAACCCTATTTCAGGTGGCGGCATTTGCGATTTGCGATTTGCGATTTGCGATTTCGGAGTGGCTGCTGATACATAATACAGGCTCTCACTCCTGGGCTGTCAGTCAACATTTCAGGGGCACAGTTGTTTAATCTTCAGAAAACAAAACAGTGCCTGAGATGAAAATGCGGAAGGAATTTTTGATAGCAGCAACAGCACTGCTGATAATTCAATCTTTTACAACCATGGCTTTTGCAGAGACAGAAAAACAGAAATACAGGGTGGTACACTCCGAAAAGGAGTATGAGATCAGGTTCTATCCCTCCGCCCTGCTTGCGACGGTATACTCAGATGCCAATACCTACAGGGATCTGGCCTATCCGGGGTTCAGGAAGCTGGCCGGTTATATCTTCGGCGGAAATGAGTCTGATACGAAGATCTCCATGACCTCACCCGTGCACATGGATATGGACAGCGCCTCCATGAGCTTCGTGATGCCATCGTCGTTCAGTGAAGAGAACCTGCCCATGCCCGATGACCCGGGGGTAAAGATCGAGCGTACTGATGATGTCTACGTAGCAGCAATACGGTTTGGTGGTTATGCATCCGACAAGGATATAAGGAAATACTCGGAGAAGCTTAAATTGCTGCTTGACGAGAGAGGTATCAGATGGTACGGTAACTTCAGATACCTCGGGTACAATCCCCCCTTCCAGCCTTTCGGCCGCAGAAATGAAATCATCGTGAATGTCGAATGGCAGTAATAGAAGCAAGGTCCAAAGTCCTTAAAGTCGAAAGTCACTAAAGTCGAAAGTCACTAAAGTCTGTAAAGTTCAGGTTTTGCCGACTGCGGACTGAAGCCTGAAGACTATGATCATGCTAAGCAGTTGATATTATGAATAATAACAGTTTCTGGCAAAAGAATAATCTTGGCAGGTCGTCGTCGCCATACCTGAGGCAGCATGCCGGTAACCCGATATGGTGGCAGGAATGGAGCAGCGACACCCTGGCTTATGCCGCCGCGGAGAAGAGACCGCTTCTTGTGTCAGTAGGGTATGCCACATGCCACTGGTGCCACGTGATGGCTGCCGAAGCCTTCTCTGACCCGGATACGGCCGGATATCTCAACGATCATTTTGTGTGCATCAAGATAGACCGTGAGCAGAGGCCTGATATCGATCAGTACATGATGAATTTCATCCAGGCCCAGACCGGCAGCGGCGGGTGGCCGCTGAACGTCTTCCTCACCGCCGACCATAAGCCGGTGCATGCACTCACCTACGCCCCGCTGCGCACCTCGGGAAACCAGTATTCCTTTCTCTACATCGCAGAGGCGGTCATAGAATTCATGGAACAAAGGGGTCAAAGCATCATGCCCTTCAGTCCATCGGCAGAGGAGGCTCCCCCTGCCGATGGCGGGCAACTGACCGTGAGCCTCGCAGAGTTTTTCGACCGTGAAAACGGCGGCTTCGGTGGAGGCCAGAAGTTTCCACCCCACTCCACCCTCCTGTTCATGCTATACCGGCTCTCCGTCCACCACGATGAGTCGGTCAGCGGGATGGTTACCGAAACCCTTGATGCGATGATGATGCGGGGATTGAACGATCACCTGCAGGGAGGCATCTTTCGCTATTGTGTCGACCGTGAATGGACGATACCCCATTTTGAGAAGATGCTCTATGACCAGGCAATGGCGCTATGGAGCTACTCCCTGGCTCACAGGGTGACGGGCAACGAGCATTACAGGACTATGGCAGGGAAGATTGTTAAATGTCTTGACGAGACCTTCCTACATGAGGGAATGTATGCCTCAGCCTTCAATGCAGACACGGACCATAAGGAGGGGGTCACCTACCTCTGGAACGAGGGTGAGCTGGCTGCCCTGCTGACCCCGGAGGAATTTGCAAGGTTCGGCGAAGTATATGAGATAAGCAGCAGCGGTAATTTTGAAGGGCTCAACCACCTCATCAGGAGGAACCAAGACCGTATTGACGATATTGAGGAGAAGCTGCTGGCAGTGAGGTTGAAGCGCAGCCAGCCCTCCCGCGATGACAAGATCCTGTGCGGCCTCAACGCCCTGACTGCAGTGTCCCTGATACAGGCCGGCAGGAACCTCGGGCATCCGGAACTGGAGGCTGAGGCTGCCATACTGGTATGGCGACTGCTGGAGACCTTCTGGGACGGAACAGCGCTGGCACACTCCAGCTTTGACGGGGTGCTCCAGCAGCAGAGCTTTCTGTCCGATGCCGCGGCAATGCTTCTGGCCGTCACCATGCTCTATGAGACCGACGAGTCGTGGAAAGAAACGATGGCCTCAATGGCAGAGTATGTAAGGTCGTTTCATGAGGATGGCAAGTGGATTGAGTCCGATGCTGACGATTTTATGAAGATCTATGCCTCGTGGTTTGATCATCCCGTTCCCTCTGCCGTGAGCCTTGCAGAGACGGCGCTGACCCGGGTGGCACTGCTTACCGGCGAGGAGGTGACTCCGGCGGTCTGGCGCAGACCCTATCAGTCTGATTTCTACAATATCAACGTATTGCTGACCGAGGATCTGTTCTATCTGTACACAACAAGGGAGCTGCTGCCCTGGGATTCAATTCAGGTTAATTCACTTCAGCGGCGCGGCGAACCGGAAAGCGTATGTCACGATAGAACCTGCAGGCCATTCAGTCTTCAGTAGGCAGTCCACAGCCGGCACTCTTTCGGCTTTACAGACTTTCCCTGTCCTCCGAAGCATTAGCGCAGGATGAGACTTTCAGGCTTCTACTGAAACAGGTTGCCGAGCAGACCACTGGCCTCCTTGCCCCTGTTGGCTCCCATTGGAGCCAGGGCGCGTATCAGCTTACGGATGGGCATCGACTGCAGCCAAACCTTACCAGTGCCGCGCATGGTGGCAAGGAAGAGTCCCTCACCGCCGAAGACCATTGTCTTGAGGCTGCCGGTGGTTTCGATGTCGAAGTCGAGCGTAGGCTCATAGGCCACGATGCATCCCGTATCGATGCGCAGTGTCTCGTTGTTTAGATCTCTCTCGATGACGGTACCGCCGGCATGAACAAAGGCCTTGCCGTCGCCCTCCAACTTCTGCAGGATGAATCCCTCCCCGCCAAGAAGACCGGCGCCCAGCTTGCGGTTCAGGGTGACCGACAGCTTCGTGCCGTAGGCAGCACAGAGAAAACCGTCCTTCTGCACGATGAGGTTGTTGCTTAGCTTGCTCAGATCGATGGGGATGATCGTCCCGGGATACGGTGCCGCAAAGGCCACACTGCTCCGCATCGCGCCCCTGTTGGTGAAGTGGGTGAGGAAAAGTGATTCTCCGGTGAGCAGCCTCGAGCCGGCCTGAAAGAGCTTGTCCATAACGCTGCGGTCGGGCGATGCGCCATCACCCATCCTTGTTTCGTAGGCTATGCCCTGCTCCATATAAACCATGGTGCCTGCCTCGGCGATGACGGTCTCACCAGGATCAAGGGTTACCTCTACGAATTGAATATCGTCGCCGAAAATCTTGTAGTCAATCTCGTGTGATGCCATCTTACTGCAGTT
>CALMRD010000243.1 GCA_937871625.1 uncultured Bacteroidales bacterium
GACCGACATCAGGAAGGACAGTAATATCTTTTCAGATGACTTCAGATCATTTGATACTATAAATCCTCCCCGAAAAATGTTCTGGGCCGACCCGTTTGTGGTTGCAGAGAATAATAACTATTATATTTTTGTTGAAGAATTTATTTACAGGAAGAACAGGGCTCATATTTCACTTATCGAGCTTGACTCAGGGGGAAAGTTCATAAGGTCAGGTAAAATTATTGAAAGACCATATCACATGTCTTACCCGTTTGCCTTTAAAATGGGAGACAGTTATTATATGATCCCTGAGACTAGCCAGAACAGGACGATTGAGCTTTATAAATGCACTGAGTTTCCCTGGAAATGGGAATTTGAGAAGAATATTATGGAAGATATAGCTGCAACTGATACAACTCTTTTCTTTCATGAGGAAAAATGGTGGCTGTTTGCAACGGTAGACCGGACAAACGGCATATCAGGATGCAGCACGGAGTTGTTTCTTTTCTACAGTGAAGACCCTCTCTCAGGCAGGTGGACCAGCCATCCACTCAATCCGGTTGTCTCAGATGAGAGCAACGCCAGATGTGCAGGGAAGTTATTTGTGGAGGACGGCAGGATATACAGGCCATCTCAGGACTGTTCTGTAAGATACGGGAGGGGCTTTAATATTAACCTTGTAACAAAACTTAGCACCAGTGAGTATAATGAAACTACTGTCCGGGAGATAAAGCCGGATTGGAACGGTCAACTGAGAGGGACCCACACTCTCAATTACCATGGAGGACTTACTGTCATTGATGTTTACAGGTATCACGGCCGGCTGTCATTAAAATAAAAGACGATTGGAGACAACAGGACCTTCAGTGTTAATTCTGTGCAAGACCCTCCTTAAGGGAGGTGCCGAGAAGCAGGCAATAATCCTGGCAAAACTGTTGTCTCATGATCACATGTCAGTTACCCTTGTGATATGGAAGGGTGAGAAGATTGATGCTGACAATCTGAATTTCATCGAGGCTCATGGAATAAAATATGTCTGCCTGAGGAGGAATATTTTCAGCAGATTTTCGTGCCTTATCAGGCTTATCAAAGAACAGAAGATAAATCTGGTTCTGTCATATCTTACACTTGCAAACACCGTTGCAGGTCTCACAAAGCTGTTTGTGCGGTCTCTCGTCACTGTCGGAGGCATAAGAAGCGAGCAACTTCCTTACTATAAATTAATAGTTGAGAGGCTCTTTCATAACCGGATTAATGATGCAACGGTGTTTAACAGCTTTGTAGCAAAAACAAGCTTTGAGAATAAAGGATTTGCTGCAGAGAAGTCGGTTGTAATTCATAATGCAATAAGCATACGGCCTCTTGAACGTGATTATCGGACCGGTGATGAGATAACCATAGTATCCGTTTCACGCTTTGTCAAATCAAAGGATTTTTCAACAGCCCTGCAGTCGTTCAAACGACTTCTGCAGAATAACCGGGACAGGAAGCTGAAATACTGTATTGTTGGTTATGGCTACCAGGAGTCGGAAATCAGACACATGGTCAGACACCTCGATCTGGAGAAAAATGTTGTAGTCATGATCCGGCCGGCAAATGTATTTGATATCCTTTTAAAGGGGGATATTTACCTTAGTACATCAATCTTTGAGGGGTTGTCAAACTCGGTAATGGAGGCAATGGCCGCAGGACTGCCGGTAGTGGCAACCGATGTAGGAGACAACAAATATCTTGTACGTGATTCTTATAACGGGTTTCTGTCACCGCGTAAGGACGTAGAATCAATTACCACCGGCATTCAGGAGCTTATAGATTCCGCGGATAAACGCAGGGAGTTCGGTAAAAACAGCTACTTCAAAATTAAAGATGAGTTTTCGGAAGAAAAAATGTTAACGGGTTACTATAAGTTATTTTCCGAAATGACGTTATCAAATAGCGGAGTTAGCAAGCACGAATGAAGATTGGCGTTATAGGCACACGTGGATTCCCCGAAATTCAGGGAGGAATTGAAACACATTGTCTCGAGTTGTATACCCGGCTCGCGGAGATGGATGACCATTCCGTAACTGTATACCGCCGGACCCCTTACCTTAACAGCAAAAACAGGCTTTCAGCCTATAAGAATATCAGGTTTGTGGACATTGCAGTTCCGCGAAACAAGTTTCTGGAGACCTTTCTTCACTCATTCCTGTCCACTCTGCATTCACTGTTCCAGAAGTATGATGTTGTTCACTATCACAATACAGGTCCCGGCTTTTTCGCTCCTCTTATAAGGCTCTCAAAGGCCAGGGTTGTGTTTACCTATCACAACATCAGCTATACACAACAGAAGTGGAATAGTTTCGCAAAAGGCTTTCTATCATTTTCTGAAAAGATAACCATAAAAAATTCTGACTACATAATATTCATATCGGAAGTGCTGAGAAGGAAGATAGCAGGCAAGTACAGGCTGTCCGAAGATAAGGTTCAGGTAATCTTTAACGGTGTAAATATGCCGGAAAAGTCGACTCAGTCGGATTACATTGAAGAGCTTGGTCTTGAGAAACATAAGTACATTATTGGGGTAGGCCGGTTCCTCGAGGAAAAGGGATTTGATTATCTTATCAGATCTTTTAACAGAGCGAATCTGACCGGGTACAGGCTTGTACTTGTCGGTGACACGGATTATCCTACTCAGTATTCAAAGCAGCTTAAATCGCTGGCAGCTGAAAAAGGGGTCTTGCTGACAGGTTTCATCAAGGGAGAGAAACTGAAGCAGATATACTCATTCGCCAGGTTATTCGTCATCTCTTCATTCTCTGAAGGGCTTCCTATTGCCCTGCTTGAGGCAATGAGCTATAATCTTGACGTACTGGCAAGCGATATACCGGAAAACCTGCAGATAAATCTGAATGATGACGACTACTTCCGCGTTGGGGATGAAGATGCCCTTAGCCAGGCACTTGCAAGAAAATTATCATCAGTGAACATAAGGTCCTTTGATGAGACGCTCTTTCTGATGTTCAACTGGGATAAGATTGCACGTGACACAAATGAAATATATCAAAAACTGAAAATATCAAATGAAAATTAAAGCAGGAATAATTGGTCTCGGGAAGATGGGCCTTTCGCATGCAGCGATAGTAAATCCGCATCCGGATGTTGAACTGACAGGCGTTTGTGACACATCATCAATAGTGTTGGACGCATTCCGCAAATTCAGCAGGATAAATGTCTACGAGGACTATAAAAAGATGATCGACACCGAGAAACCGGATTGCGTCATCATTGCTTCCCCCACAAAATTTCATTATGAGATGGTCAGTTATGCCGTTGGAAAAGGAATCCACACATTCTGTGAGAAGCCTTTCAGCCTGACGGTAAGCGAAGGAGAAGAGCTCGTCAGGTTGGCACAGGAGAATAATGTAATAAACCAGGTTGGTTTTCACAACCATTTTATCGGCACATTCCGGGAGCTTAAGCGACTGCTGGGTGAAGGTGTTCTTGGCGAGCTGGTGCATTTTACCGGTGAGGCATTCGGTCCTGTTGTGGTCCGGGAAAAGGGCGAGACATGGCGCTCCGACCCCAGGGAGGGAGGAGGATGCCTGTTCGATTATGCGTCACATGTCATCAACCTGATACAGGAAATCATCGGAGTACCTGTTAAAGCAAGCGGCTCCCGGCTG
>CALMRD010000244.1 GCA_937871625.1 uncultured Bacteroidales bacterium
GAGCCAAGGGAAAGATGTTTAATTATAACACAAACTCTTGATGAAAAGGGCGACATAAAGTTTAGTTTAAGTAATGGAAGAATAAAACAATACTCGCATCAGCAGTATGCCTACTTCCAGTCACAGCGCTATTGGGGAGAACGCTGTTTTGAAGATGCAAAAAATGAGCTTGGCCTATCAGACTATCAGGTGCGAAAATGGATAAGCTGGCAACACCATCATGCTTTAGTTATGATGGCATGTTTGTTCATAATGAAGCTAAAAATAGATCAAAAAATTGACTATCCATTATTAAGTGTCAGGGATGCAAGGATATTGATGATAGTCAAGATATTTGGTAGTGAGGATGATTTTAAAAGACGATTGGACCAGATGACCGTCCGACATCAGAAGCGCAAAGCCAATATTGACAGGCATTACAGAGATGAACACAAGACATAATCAACTTCGTAAAGTAGAATATAATACGTTTTTTAATACGTCCTCAGATTCGCAAGTCCATAAAATTAGCGGACTTATTTGAGAATCGTATGAGATTTTTCATTTTTTGAGTCAAGTCTCTGTCAGAGGTGGTCCCAGAGGGATCCCAGAGGATGATTTTTCTGCTGATGAGCAGGCTTGTTCAGTGTGTTTTTAAGTATTGGACAAAGCTCTCCCTTACTCTGATTTGTCTTCAGGGTTTTAGTTTGATATGTAAAAATTCACTGGCTGTAAATTAGTTTGTCGTAAGGTCTGTCAGAGTATACATTAAGGATATAGCTTCTTGCATGTAAGCTCCATTTCACTACCACATTAACGAAGTATAACATAAATCGTTTGATCCGTGTATCTGGGTCAAGCTCATGAAAGACCTTCGATATGATCCTCAGTAAATAATGATATAACTGACATCCCATTGCTGTCATAATCAGGTAGACTGTATTCATTGCCAGGTTATCGAACGGAGGATGTGACCAGTTAAAATCATTTTTCAACCTATCAAAATTTTGTTCAGCTATTCCACGTTGATTATACAGATTGATAATTTCCTCTGGACTTAGAGTCCTGTCATTGGTATATATCACATAGTAAATGTACTTTCCTTCAAAGAGATCCATCTGCGGATCCTCTCTGTCATAGCGGTATACAATAACCCTGCATTCATTTTCATGGTCAACTCCTTCCGGAGTAAACCATTCATGATCAATATATTCAGCCCGTCTCGTGCCTATTAATACCTTCCCCACACTATCTCGTTGATAGATTGCATTCCATATTGAGACTGCATTTTTGCCTCGTATATAATATCTTACTCCTTTTTGCCGGCGGATCACTTTAAAGACATTCTTCTGATAAGCCGCACCATCAATACGAATGGCTCCTATTTTTACTCCTTCATCTTTTAAAGCTTTAATCCCCCTATTCAATGTTTTATCCATCAGATATGTAGATGGGGAGTTCCCATTACGACCTTCTACATAGACTGGCTCACGTCCAATGAACATAACTCCGGGCTGATATCCATAGCCTTCTTTATAACAGAGTTTACTATCTCCTTTGACAGTTGTGATGATGGTATTGTCATAGTCAAGTATCTGCTCATGTTTCTTAAAATCAGGATTTAATCTAACGGTCAGCTTAGCCAGTATCCTGCTGAGCTTATCGTTGATATTGAACTCATGAGTGATACTTTTTTTAGTTTTGATAATACTGGTGCTTTCAGCCAGTTGTTCTATCCTGTACTTTACAGAATCACTCGAAGGGAATTCAATATAACCAGGAACATTATGATCTTTGCGTACCTGATTCATATCCTCAAAATAGGTTCCTCCTTTGAAGATATTGTAGCACAGGCCCAGCACCAGATCACTATCTGAATAAACGCGCTGCTTGCTCCTGCCAGGGAAGCATTCATCGATGAACTTATCAATATGATTTTGTTGAAAAATTCTTCGAATGAAGTATATCCCGCCTTGCGGATTATACTTCTTCTTTGTATCTTTAATGAAGTTGATTTGCATGGCATAAATTTACTGTAATCTCTTGAGATTCTTAAATTTATGCCTTTTTTATTATCACCAATGCCAGATAAGTTTTCAACAAACAATTTTACTGTTTATCCTTCTGACTTCTTTTCTTGTTATTAAAAATAAATCATTGAATTACTATCTTCTGGACTTTTATAGGCAAGTAAGTTATTTTTTTTATGATGCCGGAGGCATCAACGTCTAATAGCCATGGTTACACCCATGGTAAAAGTATACACCATAGGTACAACGCCGGAGGCGTTGAATAAAATTATATGCTCATATTCTTTAACTCACTTCGTGGTTGTCAAGCCAAAGGTAATTGAGGCCCCAGATATTACCAGGGTTATTTTACTTTACAGCTCCGTCTAAGTGGGGCAGGCTCTCCGGCTTTAATAATTCCTCAGTCTGGCATTTATCCCAGGAGTTGTCTGGATAGAGGTTGTATGCAACAGAAATTAAACCAGTGGACCATCTAAAAAATCAGAGTAAAGAGTTCACCAATTTGGGTGAATAATCCGAATACAGTAAAATCGGGGATCTTCCCAATTGTGCATTGTTATCGGTGTATCATAAAAAGAAACTTGCGAATTCAAAGACGTATTATAATACGTAGTTATCGTGCCTCAGTGCCCCATTGCCGCCAACTTAAGAAGTTTTAGGGAAAAAAGTTTCCCCTCCTTTTTTTAAGGAGGGGTGGCCAGACCACAAAATCAACTAACGTGTATAAATATAAATGGTCTGGCCGGGGTGGTTGATTCAATTCTGAGAAATAAGCCCACTACTGCTGAATCCCTTTTAACCACCCCGGCCGGGAAAGCAGAATTGGAACCATTTTAAAATCAGCAATCCCGGCCACCCCTCCTTAAAAAAAGGAGGGGAAACTTATTTATGAATAAATCAAATAATTATAACAGTTTTCGCTATTTAAATATTCCTTGGGTTGACGCCTATGCGCTGTACCTCTGCGCCCTACCTACACGCCATCACTCCTTTGAAGTATCCTATCAACCCGGCAACGCCTGCAGCAGGATCTTTCATATCTTTTTCAAATTCAGGGTTTCCTTACAACCATATTATTATCAACAAGCCGGCTGTTATAGGATTGAATTATCGCTTTAAGCTTGTTTTCCATAATCTGAAGCAGATCAGGTTCTTCATCCATTACATTCTTTTCAAGGAATGTGTCGGTCTTAAAATTATATAATCCCACCGGCTTATAATCGATCATGATGAGGATATGATCCTTCATATATAAATGGTATGTGCTGCCATTTGTATTAAATGCAAACGACTCGTATGAATCATCAAAGAGGTTATTACCGAAAGCTATGAATTCCTCACCGTAATTAAGATAATTGAGGATTGTCGGCATTATATCGATCTGCTGGGCAATTCTGTTTTTCACACCTTTAAGGTCGCTTCCGTGTTTATAAAGGATCACCGGAACAGAATAGAAACCAAAACTGTTCTGGAATTCCTTGTGGATCGACTCATTTGTATGATCGGCCGTAATAACAAAGAGTGTATTATTATAGAAAGGTTCCGCAGATATTTTTTTAAAGAATTCCCCTATTGCAAAATCGGTGTATCCGACTACCTCTGCGATTGGTACCGGTCCTTTTTTAAACCTTCCC
>CALMRD010000245.1 GCA_937871625.1 uncultured Bacteroidales bacterium
AACAATTCATGGGCTGAGGGCATTGAGGCCGGACTCAATCTCAGAGGCCAGAGGATGGAGGTCAGGCTTAAGCCCACCGTATCGGCTTACGCCCCTTTTTACCTCTCATCAGATAACTATGGCTTCCTTGCTCTGGGAACATGGCCCGGAGTAATTGACTTCTGCAGTGAAGAGCCCTCTGTTGTGAATGTCATGTTCGAGGGGCCGTCATTCAGTTTTAAGATATATACCGGGAATGATATGATGGAGATCGTCAGAAAGCATGCTCTTGAGACAGGGCCCTCGTTTATGCCTCCGGAATGGGCATTCGGACCCTGGCGATGGAGAGACGAACATTCAAACAACCCTGTCTATTATGATGGTACCCTTAAAAGCGCCCCGTATAATACCGACCTAGTTGAGGACGTGCTCATGATGCATGCATTTGATATCCCTGTATCAGCATACTGGATCGACCGCCCCTGGGCAACGGGCAGTAATGGCTTCGACGACTATGAATGGGACGAGCAGCGCTTTCCGGACCCCGGGGGCATGATCAGGTGGCTCAACAGTAAGAATATTGAGCTCATGTTGTGGATCGCTCCTTATGTCATGGGAGAGATGGCAAAGCATGCAGAGGAGAACAACTACCATCTGGTCAGCAAGATGCATGGCAACAACCCCGGCCAGGTTCTCATTGATTTTACTAATCCCGAAGCTGTACAGTGGTGGGGTGAGAATGGCCCGGGCAAACTGGCACGGATGGGCGTGAAAGGCTTTAAGCTCGACAGGGCTGACGGCGAAAAGCTGACTGATTCAATCCATCTGACAACCTATGACGGCAGATCTTACCGTGAAAACTACAATGATTATCCCCGACAATATGTCAAGGCTGCCCATGAGGCTGTCCGGCAGGCACTGGGAGATGACTTCATACTTTTCCCGCGGGCTCAGTATACAGGCAACGCCAGGTACGGTGCCATGTGGGCTGGTGACACCGACGGCAAGCCTGAAGGATTGCGCTCTGCAATAATCGGTATGCAACGCTGTGCCGTGATGGGATACCCCATATGGGCATCTGACATAGGCGGCTACTGGGGGAGCTTCTCAAGAGAGACAGCAATGCGCTGGCTGGCATTCGGCTGCTTTTCCCCAATTATGGAAGTCGGTCCCACAAACAACAGGGGTTTCTGGAACAACCCGGGTGAACCACATTATGATACTGAACTGATCGCAGTCTGGAGACTCTATTCCAAAATCAGGATGCTGATAAAAGACTATGTTACAGCACAGGCACAAAAGGCACATGACGATGGCACACCCGTTGCCAGACCACTGTTCCTTGATTATCCTGACCAGCAAGAGGCGTGGAACAACTGGCAGACATATATGTTCGGCCCTGACATACTCGTATCTGCCGTATGGCAGAGTGGTATCACGGAGCAGAAAGTCTGGCTCCCCGCAGGGGAGACATGGGTTGATGCCTGGTCGCCTGACAGAGAAGAATATGGCGGCGGAAGCTATGTCACCGTTAGTGTTCCCCATTATAAGATTCCGCTCTTCCTGAGAAAAGGGTCTGACATTGATCTGGGCAACCTGCTGAGTCTCTATGGGGAGTCGTTGGAGCTCGCCTCTGAAAAACCTGACATAAAGCTACTTGAAAGCGCGGAGAGATGGAAATAAGAAAACGAATACAGGTTCTGCTTCTTCTGGCTGTAATAACAGATGTCGCAGCAGCACAGGGAACAGTAGTCACCGGAATTATCAAAGACAACCGCGATGTTCCCATCGTGGGAGCCACGGCATGCCAGGTCAATACCTCCAACTGCACTGCAGCTGACATGAACGGCATCTTTCACCTGCTTCTCGAACCGGGCAGGGATATGAGCCTGAAGGTCGAATGCCTCGGTTTCAATCCTGTTGAGGTTGTTATTGACGAATCAACACTCTTCCCCCTGAAGATCAACCTTACACCGATATATATCCCTGATGAGCTTTTCCTCGATGACAGTTTCAGCGACCGCGGAAACAAAATCATCATGAGGTCATCGCTTACAATGGATGCCGTTTTTTCCGATTTTGAAGAGTTCACCCCGGCACTGGGATCCCATAACACTGACCTGATGAGATACTTTGCTGTGATAGGACCGGAACTCGGGGCCTCATTCTCAGGAGTCTATTTCGGACTCGGGATCGGCATGGGCTACAGCTATCAGGATGACCTGGACACCATCTCCGTTGACCTTAACAACACACTCTACAGGTTCACCCTGGGCTATGACCTTATCAACTCCGGCAGGATAAGGATTACTCCGCACCTCTCGGCACGGTGGCTGAGATACAGGTTGCTGAACTACCCGGGCGACAGGAAGATATCCCTTACGCGCTATCTTGATGAGAGGGACATTGACCTGAGGTTCAATCAGACCATAGCTGTGGCAGGGCTTAACATGGAATACCTTATGTATTCAGGCATGCAGGGACGGGGTGACTACTGGTCGTTCGGAATTGCCGGCGGATACGCGGTGAAGCTGAACCGGAACCCCTGGGTCTGGTCCAGGGGCAACAGGGTGATGACCGATAACAGCATAGGGTTGAATCCGCTGACATTCAGCCTGACCGTTTCCTATTACAACATTGTACGATAACAGAAATATTACCTGCAAACAGAGTAGAACGGTGAGATATGAACTACAGAGAACTTGGAAAGACCGGCCTTGAGGTGTCTGAGATATCGCTGGGTACCTGGCAGGTGGGAGGAAGATGGGGATCAAAATTTGACCCGTCGCTTGCCGACTCCATCATCCGCGAGGCCATAGACAACGGGGTCAACTTCATCGATACTGCAGATGTCTATTCCGACGGTGAGAGCGAGAAGGCTGTCGGAAAGGCAGTACGGGCATCGGGCAGAGAGGTGAGTATAGCCACCAAGTGCGGGAGGAAGATAAACCCGCATGTTAACAAGGGGTATACCCCGGCTCTCCTCAGGGCATATGTGGAGGAGTCACTGAAAAGGATCGGGACTGATTGCATCGACCTTATACAGCTTCACTGTCCCCCGACGGAGGTCTATTACCGCCCGGAGATCTTCGGTGAGTTTGAGAGGCTCAGGGAGGAGGGCAAGATCCGCAACCTGGGCGTCAGTGTGGAAAAGGTGGAGGAGGCCATCAAGGCAATTGAATACGAGAACGTCTCAACAGTACAGATCATATATAACATCTTCCGACAGCGACCACACGAGCGGTTCTTTTCAATGGCCCGTGAGAAGAAGATCGGCCTGATCATCAGGGTTCCCCTTGCCAGCGGCCTGCTGACGGGTAAATTTGCATCTGACACCAGGTTTGCACCGGGAGATCACCGATTCTTCAACCGCAACGGTATGATGTTCGACAAGGGCGAGACCTTTGCCGGGGTGCCCTATGACAGGGGACTGCAGGCGGTAGCCCGGCTCAGGGAGCTCTTCCCTGCTGAGCTGCCCCTGGCACATGTGGCCCTGCGGTGGATCCTCATGCGCGATGAGGTGAGCTGCATCATCCCGGGAGCCTCATCACCGGCCCAGGTGAGATCAAATATTGAAGCTGCCGCCCTTCCCCCACTGACAGATGAACAGCTTTCATCAATCAGACAGATCTACGAAGAAGATATAAGGCCGCTGGTGCATCACCTCTGGTGATAATCCAGTCCGCAGTCGGGCTGAAGACTGCCGGCTGAGGACTGCTGACTGAG
>CALMRD010000246.1 GCA_937871625.1 uncultured Bacteroidales bacterium
AAGAGCTTTCCCGCCACCCTGGAGCAGTCGTACCTCAGGTCAGAGGAGGAGCTGCTGGGTAACATGGCCAACCTTATTACCGGGTTCATAAACATCATCAAGGGTAATGAGATCAGGCAGCCTGCCGACAGGGATGGTGAGCCGGGAGGAGAGAAGAGGGCTGACAACAGGATCTTTGCAAGCATAAATGAGATTTCGAAGAGGCTCAGAGGCGGCATGTTCATTGAGTCCACCCTCAATGAGATACTGGAGGTCATCCCACGGGCTTTCAGGTTTCCTGATGAGGTCAGATGCAGGATCATCTATGAAGACCTTGAGTTTTCTTCACCGGCATTCCTCGAGACCTCCTTCTGTGTCATTGCCTCTTTCAAGACCATCACCGCAAAGAGCGGCTCTGTGCAGGTATTCTATACCGGTGAGGGGCTGCCCGAAGGGGAGGAGCCGTTCCTCGAGGAGGAGAGACAGTATGTAGAGACCCTGGCGCTGCTGGTATCCGGGTTCATCAATCTCATCTGCGGACTTGACTCTGTACTTGCCTCTGAGGAGGACATGAAGGAGATCCTCTACGAGAAGACCGAGAGGATCAAGGAGCTGGCCTGCATAAACCAGACCACATCGATACTCCAGTCTGAGAAATCGGTTGAGAAGGCCCTGAAGCAGATCGTCTATATCCTGCCTGATGCCTGGCAGTACCCTGAGCATACTGTTGCCCGCATCAGCTTTGACAGCAAGGAATACATGTCGCCCAACTTCACAGTCACCAAGTGGCGTCAGAGGCAGCCCTTCCTCACCATTGACGATAAGTTCGGAGAGGTGGAGATATATTATACAAAAGAGTTCCCTGATCTTGATGAGGGTCCGTTCATGAAGGAGGAGAGGGACCTGATAAACAACATCTCAACGCTGATATGCAATTACCTGAACAGCGTTCAGGGTGAGGTTGCAATAAAGAAATACCGTTCTGACGAGGAGCTGAAGGAGAAATATCAGGCCGCCAGGGATTACCTGCTGAACAAGCGGAAGCTGCTGCAGAACTTCCTGGAGAAGAATAATTATGACCGCGACATCTTCCATGACCTTATGAAGTTTAAGGTCAAGGAGATACTTATAATATCAAACCTATATGATGCCTACAGCCTCGAGCGCGAGGGCAAGTTCTCCGATTACATCCTGGGGGTCTATTATCAGCTTAACCTTACTTCCATACCCCGCATAACAGGCGTTTCATCGTTTGAGGAGGCCTTTGAGAAGCTCTATTCCAAACACTACGATCTGATTATCATCATGGTGGGGGTAGACAGGAAGGCGCCGCTGGAGATTGCATCAAAGCTGAAGGCGCTTTACCAGTACATTCCCATATACCTGCTGCTGAACAACAATCAGTATGTAGGATATTTCCAGGAGGAGCAGAAGAAGACCAGCCTGATCGACAACGTCTTTGTCTGGAACGGCGACTCGAGGATTTTCTTTGCAATGGTCAAGCAGCTGGAGGATTTTGTAAACGTGGAGAATGACACCAGGGTGGGTTACAGCCGCATCATACTCCTTGTTGAGGACTCCGCCAAGTACTATTCGCGATACATCCCGCTGTTATATCACTGTGTGATGGAACAGACCAGGCGCATCATTGAGGATGTAAGCACCATGGACGAACTCTACAAGGTGCTTCGCCTGAGGGTGCGTCCGAAGATACTGATGGCCTCCAACTATGAACAGGCGATCCAGATCTTCAACAAATACAAGGAATTCTTCCTCTGCCTCATTACGGACGTGAAGTTTGACAAGAATTCAAAGTTCGATGAGAATGCAGGATTTGAGCTGGTCAGCTATGTGAAATCAGAGATCCCTGACCTGCCAACCATTATCCAGTCGTCCGACCGGAGCAATGAGAAGATGGCTAAGGAGCTGAACTGCGTCTTCATTCACAAGAATTCCGATACACTTGCCCAGGACATAAGAAACTTCATCAGCTATAACCTGGGGTTCGGGGATTTTATTTACCAGGATGAGTCAGGGCGTACCATAGGTACTGCCAGGAACATGAACGAGTTTGAGGAGCAGCTGCAGTATATTCCAACGGAAACCCTTCTTTATCATGCACGCAGAAATCACTTTTCCCTCTGGCTTACCGCCCGCGGGGAGATACAGCTGGCGCGGGAGATAGCCCCGAAAAAAACCAGTGATTTCAAAGACCCGGAGTCGTTGCGCGATTACCTGGTAAAGATTGTCAAGCAGCTCAAGTACGAGAAGAACAAGGGCAAGATCGTCGAGTTCGATGAGACTCTTATACTTGAGGAGAGCAATATCATCCAGCTCTCTCCCGGTGCGCTCGGTGGCAAGGGGCGGGGACTGGCCTTTATACATACACTGATATACAACTTTGACATTGCCAATTATGTTCCGGGAATAAACATCAAGGCGCCCAGGACTTTTATTATAGGCACGAACGAATTCGAGGATTTTCTCGACAACAACAAACTGCGAAATAAAATCTACTCCGAGACCAACTACGATACCATTAAGAAGCTGTTCGTTGAGGGGAAGCTGTCGCAGCAGCTGGTGAAAAAGCTGCAGGTCATCCTGGAGAAGATAACCAAACCACTGGCTGTCAGATCTTCAGGACTGTTTGAGGACTCGCTGATGCAGCCTTTTGCCGGTATCTTTGAGACCTACCTTCTGCCCAACAGCAATGCCGATGTAAGTGTCAGGCTGAAGCAACTGACCGACGCCATCAAGCTTGTATATGCCTCCATCTATTCGGAGACGGCCAGGGGTTATATCAGCGCCATCAACTACAAGATCGAGGAGGAGAAGATGGCGGTGATAATACAGGAGTTAGTTGGAGAGCAGTATGAAAATGTCTATTATCCTCATATAAGCGGGGTAAGCCAGTCGTATAACTATTACCCCTACGGCTACATGCAGCCTGAAGACGGTTTTGCGGTCATAGCCGTAGGGCTTGGCACCTATGTGGTGGAGGGGGAGAAGGCGTTCCGATTCTCACCGAAATACCCTAATCTGGAGAACAATACGCCGAAGGATCAGTACCTTAATTCGCAGGTAGAATTTTTTGCCGTCGATCTCGACAAGAAGCAATGCAATCTGCTTGAGGGCGATACTGTTGGGCTGGCGCGGCTTAGCATTGAGGATGCCGAGCGGCAGGGGGCGATAAAGCACTGCGCCTCGGTCTATTCAGCCGAAGCAAAGACCATTTACCCCGGCATTGACAAAGCCGGCCCGAGGGTCATCAATTTTGCCGACATCCTGAAGTATGACTACATACCACTGGCCAAATCGCTCGTCGAGATCCTCGATATCGTCAAGGAGGCACTGGGTACTCCGGTGGAGATCGAGTTTGCCGTTGACCTGACCAGGGACAGTGACTACAAAGCTTCGTTCTACCTGCTTCAGATCAAGCCCATCATAGGGGCGGCGATCGATTATGAGGTAAACATGGATGAGATAGACAGATCGCAGATAATGCTTTACACTGAAAAGAGCATGGGCAACGGAATGATCAGCAATATCCGTGACGTGATCTATGTTGACAAGGATACCTTCGATAAGTCGAAAACATTGGAGATTGCCGGAGAGATAGACGCCTTCAATGCTGAGATGGTAAAATCCGACAGGCAGTACATCCTTCTAGGGCCGGGACGGTGGGGCACCCGTGACAGGTGGATAGGCATACCTGTCACCTGGCCTCAGATATGCAATGCAAAGGTGATCATTGAAACCAGTCTTGAGGACTTTCCGCTGGATGCCTCATCGGGATCGCACTTCTTCCACAATGTGACCTCGATGAATGTCGGGTATTTTTCCGTTCAGCACAACCAGAAGAATTCCGTACTTAACTGGGATATCCTTGGTGAACAGAAGTTGGTTAAGCAGAGGAAATATGTGAGGCACATTCAGTTCAAAAACAGCCTTACGGTGAAGATGGACGGCAAGAGGAGAATCTCCGTTATTACCTGGGAATAATGGTCTGAAGTCTGAAGGTCAAAAGTCTTAAGGTTTTGTTGGAGATCTCAGCCGAATTGTAGCTACAGCCATGCCGCTTAATGATCTAAGCAGCTAATTGCCAACGCTTAATTCATAATTCTTCACTACTGCCTCTTGCCTCATTAAATTAAATCGAAAATCGAAAATCTGAAATCGCAAATCACTACAGGTCCTTCTGATATATCCGGAATTTCTTTACCACCTTGCAGCCGATGCGTTCGTATTCGCCTCTCATCTTGAGGTTATCCTCGAGGACGAGATGGCTGTCGATTGTCTCCATTCTGCTGTTAATGGCATCCTGAAGGATCTTAACCCCCATCATTACATCAATGCCTTTTCCCCTGTATTCCTTCTTCACTCCGCCGAGCATCATTAGCAGCTTTCTTGACCGTTTGGATTCCCTGAGCACCCTGAATAAGCCAAAAGGAATGAGTCGCCCGCGGCAGGCTTTTATCCCCTTGCTAAGGTCAGGCATGCCAATGGCAAACCCGATCAGCTGGTCGTCTTTTTCAACGACCTTGATAAATTTCGGATCAAGGATTGGCAGATATCGGGCGGCAAAGTCGGTCTTCTCCTTATCAGTCAGAGGCACAAAACCGTAAATCTCGGCGAAAGTCTCATTCATCAGCTCGAGGACACGGATTATGTAAGGCTTCAGCTTCTTCTTGCTCGGGAATTCGGTGATTTTGAATTCTCCGGTCCTTCTGATACGTTCAAGCACCCTCTCGTACACCTCCGGGAAGAGCTTCGGTAGCTCTCCCAGGTAATTGACAAGGTCCACTTTTTTTGTGTAGCCCTCGTTCTCAATGAGGGGCACCATGTAGGGTGAATTGTTGGCGGCGGTGATGAACTGCGGATATTCAAATCCTTCTGTCTGAAATCCCTGCGGGTCCTTGTCGGAAAAACCAAGAGGCCCGACAATTTTATTCATTCCGTTCCGGCGGATCCACTCTTCGATATGGCTTATGAGAGCATGGAACACCTCCCTGTCGTCATAGCATTCCATGAAGCAGAATCTGCCATGGTTTTCATTATTGATCTGATTATATCTCTTATTAATCAGTCCCATGATGCGGCCAACCGGTTTGCCGTCCCTGTAGGCCAGCAGCAGCAGGGCGTCAGCGTAGGTGAATGATTTGTTCTTCTTTCTGTCGAAGAGCTCCCATTCATCCATGTATATAGGCGGCAGCCATTCCGGTTCGTCCCGGTGAACCTTTTCAGGCAGATAGATGAATTCACGGAGCTCTTTCCGGGTAATCACCTCTTTGATAGTTATTTCTCCCATGTCAGTCAGGTTATGAAATAAGGTTCGGAGCGGATTAAAGCTCCTGCTTCTCTTTTTTGTCAATCTCATCAGCCACCCGGAGCAGTTTCCTGGTATCGATGACATTGAAAAGAAAGAGTGCAACAACAACAACACCTGCAGTATAAAGGAGTGAGCCCGGGAGGAAGACCTCCGCCACCATAATGATACCGATGATGATCCTTACCTCTGTCGGGCCCATCAGCCCTGAGTCAATCGAATATTTGCCGGTGATCTTGTACCTGATGAGGGCAACGATCATCTCCCATCCGTACATGACAACGAAGCCGTATCCGAAAAGCTCCCATACACCTTCAGCATAAAAAATATAACCGAATCCGATAATAAAGATACTTATCCAGTCAATGGTAATATCAAGTGCAAAGCCGTAGAGTTTCCTGGGTTTTTTCCGGTAGTATGCCAGCCGTCCGTCAAGTGAATCCCCAAACCAGCTGATCATAAAGCCAAGAAGTCCAAGCAGGAGAAAGGTTCTGCTGAAATAAGCTGCCAGGATAAAGCTGCCTGCTACGATCATATTGCCGGAGAAGCCGATGGCAGTCAGAAGGTTAGAGCTGACGAACGAAGGGATACGCTGAACAAGCCATGAGATGGCAACCTGCTCCTGTTTTTTAAGGAGGTTGGTTCTTGCCCTGTCACTGAAGACAGATTTGATCATGCCGCCGTTAAGCAGTGATTTCAGTGATTTTTTGTGGGAGTTTTCCTCAGGCATCACTACCGCATTAAAGTGCCATAAGATTAAGCATTTTTCCCGGTATAAATGATGCCGGCAGGGGCATTTCATATACCTTTTTCCGAAGAAAAGCTCCAAATGATACATTATCAGTAAATTGCTGCTGCTCCTCTACCGAGATCAGGTTGCCTATCCCGATTCGTGGCTGCTCACCCTGTTTGTTAAAAACCTCGGAAGGGAGCCTGAGGATACGGATCCTCCAGTTTATGAGGCCAAGGAAGTAGAAAAAGGCGGAGTTACCGTCGAAAAAGCGAACCGGAAGTATGGGCACCTTCACGGACCGGATCACGTGGAGGATGCTCTCCTGCCACCGCCTGTCCCTGACGCGCATATCTCTCAGGCTGAAGTCGGAGACGGCGCCTGAGGGAAAGAAGCCGACGGGGTGTCCTTTGCGAATGTGTTCCAGGGTCTCACGTACCCCCCTGAGGCTGGCAGCTTTTACGCTCGTCTTTATATTGCCCGTGGGTGTCACTGAAATAAAGTTGTCGTTGAGAGTTTTTATCCTTGACAGCAATTTGTTGACCATAAACCTGTAATCAGGCCGCAGCCGTGCAAACAGGTCGATAGTCATAATACCATCCAGGCCTCCGTAAGGGTGATTCGAAACGGTGATGAAAGCTCCGTCAGGAAGTTTCTTGAGTCTCTCAACATTGCCTACCAGATAGCTGACGCCGATATCATCAAGAAGCCGGGAGGTAAATTCGGCACCGGTCCAGGCGCCCGAGTGATCATACACCCAATTGACCTTTTCAATCGCCAGCAGCCGAATTATGTATTCAGCGAGGCGTTGTCCCCTCTTACCACTGAAGAGTGAGGAGAGGGTTTCGAACTCTTTTGGGTCAACTACCTTCATGGCGGAGTATACAAAAATAACAATAATCTGAAAGCAGTGCCAGCTGACGGCAGTCGCCCAGCTCTGGCAACGGGTAATTTAATTAATGTATATTTGAATGCAGAACGGCCTGCCGGCTGAGAGCCGCTCAGGAAGAGTTACAAAACTATTTTTGACAAGTATGAAAAGCAGACATCTTATTACAGTAATTATGGCAATTGCGGCATTCATAGGCCAGACAGGCTGCACCACAACCCCCACCGATCTCACCGTCAACAGCATCATACCAAAGCCGGTATTTGTAGAGGCAGTGGGAGGGAGTTTCAAACTAACCTGGCATTCAGACATCTACGTTCAGGATGGGTCGGAGGAGATGATCCGGCTGGGTAATTATCTTGCTGACAGGCTCAATCCGGCTACAGGACTGGGCATGGAGGTAATCTCTTCCGGAGCTAAACCCGGACGTGGCGACATTTTGCTTTCTCTTACCGACTGCGGAGAGGAGCTGGGCGATGAGGGTTATGAGCTAAACATTACCGACAAAGGCATTTCCATGAAAGCCAACAAGCCGGCAGGCATCTTTTACGGTATACAGACCCTCAGGCAGCTGCTGCCAGCGAAGATAGAGGCGGCGACGGCACAGGAGGGTCCGTGGGAGATTGCCACGGGCACAATACGTGACTACCCCCTCTGGCCCTATCGCGGGGCAATGCGTGATGTGGCCCGCCATTTCTTCAGTGTGGAGGATATTAAGATCTTCATCGACCAGATGGCTGCCTACAAGATGAACGTCCTGCATCTTCATCTTACTGACGACCAGGGATGGAGGATCGAGATAAAATCGTGGCCCAACCTTACTGAACACGGAGCCAGAACGGAGGTCGGAGGCGGTGAAGGCGGGTTTTATACCCAGGAGCAGTATTCTGATATTGTCACCTATGCACTGGAGAGGTATGTGACCGTAATTCCAGAGATAGACATGCCGGGGCATACCAACGCGGCACTGGCTTCCTATCCCTGTCTTAATGTCGACGGGAAAGCTACGGAGCTCTATACAGGGATAAATGTAGGGTTCAGCACCCTCAACACAAGGTCTGACGTAACCTACAAATTCGTGGATGATGTCATACGTGAACTGGCAGCCCTGACACCCGGTCCCTTCATTCATATCGGCGGTGATGAATCACATGTCACCAAACAAAATGACTACATATACTTTGTCGACAGGGTACAGGATATAGTGATATCTCACGGGAAACGTATTCTCGGGTGGGATGAGATCGCCCATGCCACACTGAAACCCAATTCAGTTGTCCAGTACTGGGCCAGGGCCGAAAATGCCGTCAAAGGGATTGAGCAGGGAGCGCAGGTTCTTATGTCTCCTTCGAAATATGCCTATATTGATATGCAATATGATTCCACGAGCATCTACGGTTTGCACTGGGCCGGGTTTATCGAGGTCGACCACGGATACAACTGGGACCCGGCTAACCTGGTTCCTGAGATAAAACAGGAGAATATCATAGGGATTGAAGCACCGCTATGGGCTGAAACTGTGTCTGACCGTGCCGAGGCAGAATATTTGCTCTTTCCGAGGCTTCTGGGTTATGCCGAGATTGGCTGGACCCCTTCGGAGATACGCAGTTGGGACGAGTACAAGGTCCGGCTGGCTGATCATGGTCAACGGATGAAAGCAATGGATATCGGTTTCTTCCCTTCCGGAAAGGTGGAATGGAAGCTGCCGGAACAGGAACAGTAGAGCCGGAGTATGGTGAGACACCCTGTCCGGGACCACTTAAATGAAATGCATGTAAAAAAAATTACCATTATGAGGAACTTGTCACTTCTAACAGGCATTTTGTTGCTGGCTTCATGTAGCGGTAACAACAGCGCAGACAAATCATCATCAGCGGTCAAAACCGGTGATGTATTTTCCGTAGCAGGCAAACATGTTGTTGTTTACACGACAGCCGAGGGCACTGACTACAGGCTGGCGGCAACGGATACGCTGGTTTTCAGTGATTTTGACCAGCCGCTTGAGACACAGCCCTCTCTATTCATCGATCCGGAGCAGAGATTTCAGGTTTTTCTGGGTATCGGAGGTGCCTTTACCGATGCTGCAGCTGAAACCTGGGCAAAGCTTCCCGGGGAGGTGCAGAGTGAATTCATGAAGGCATATTTTGACCCGTCGTCAGGCATAGGTTACAGCTTCGGCCGGACCAACATGAACAGCTGTGATTTCTCAAGTGACATGTATACCTATGTCGAGGAGGGTGACAGGGAACTGAAGACCTTCAGCATCGCACACGACGAGAAGTACAAGATACCCTTCATAAAAGAAGCCTTCAGGACGGCCGGAATGAGCTTGCCGCTGTTTGTGAGTCCCTGGAGTCCTCCGGCCTGGATGAAAGACAATAACGACATGCTCTTCGGAGGCAAGTTGCTGCCGGAGTTTTTCCAGGCCTGGGCCGATTATTATGTTAAATATATAAATGCCCTTGAGCAGTCCGGCGTACCGGTATGGGGACTGTCAGTGCAGAATGAGCCGATGGCCCGTCAGACATGGGAGAGCTGCATCTATACGGCAGCGGAGGAGAGGGATTTCATAAAGAATTACCTTGGCCCGACACTGCACAGCAACAGCCTGGCCGACAAAAAGCTTATAGCCTGGGATCACAACCGTGACCTGATATATCACAGGGCCTCGGGGATACTTGGCGACCCGGAGGCAGCAAAGTATGTGTGGGGGATAGGTTTCCACTGGTACGAGGTCTGGACCGGCGGCAGGCAGTATGAGAATGTGAAGAGGGTGGCTGAGGCTTTCCCCGAGACAAACCTGTTGCTGACAGAAGCCTGCAACTACCCTTTCAGCTGGGAGACATTCGACCAGTGGGGATGGGGCGAGATATACGGCGAGAATATGATTCACGATTTCAACAACGGAGCCGTGGCATGGACAGACTGGAACATACTTCTTGACGAGACCGGAGGTCCGAACCATGTCGGCAATTTCTGTTTTGCACCGGTTCACGCCAGGGTCAACGAGGGGACTCTGCACTACATGAATTCCTATTACTATATCGGTCATTTTTCAAAGTTTATCAGACCGGGAGCAAACAGAATAATCTCTTCATCTAGCCGGGCCCAGCTGTTGACAACGGCCTTCCTGAACACAGACGGTACGGTTGCAGTGGTGGTAATGAATCCTACATCCGAGGAGATCAGCTACAGGCTTTATTCAGGACAAAAGGCAGCTGTTACTGTCAGTATGCCACATTCAATATGCACACTGGTGATAAGGGATATCTGACTGAGGAATTTTCAAGGTATCAGTTCGGTCACCCTTCCACCCCGATAAACAGATCATGGAGAAACAGGCCTGTTTCTCCATGA
>CALMRD010000247.1 GCA_937871625.1 uncultured Bacteroidales bacterium
CAAGAAAGAGGGGCCTCACCGCTGCCCGGTAATCTGTTCCTTCTGCTGCTTTGGCAGTTATTATTACAATATTCGCATTGATCACAGCCTCCCTTTTGCTGTCATCCATATCATCAGTCACACCCTCCAGCACCCTGTCGGTAACATCCTCCATATACTTCAGGATCGTGACAGTGAGCCCGGGATTGGGCAACTCCTCCTCATGGGAGGCAGCCCAGAAACCGTCGGTGAGATAGTCATGCTCAAGGGTGGAGTGTCTCTGTATTGAGCCGTACCCGCAGTGGTGATTGGTAATGAGAAGCCCCCTGTCAGAGATGAACTCACCGGTGCAGCCGCCGCCGAAAAGCACAACGGCATCCTTCATTGAGGCTCTGTTAATGCTGTAGATGTCCTCTGCCGTAAGTTTAAATCCGTTCTCCTGCATGAGACTGATATTATACTTTTCTATCAGAAGGGGTATCCACATGCCTTCATCAGCCAGAGCCGGGAGTGATAACAGTGAGAGAAGCAAAATCGTGGTTAAGGTCTGTTTCTTCATATCATTAATCAGTTTTGTTGCCTGTAAATTCATTCAGTTCGGTCAGGAGGTCGCTGACGGGCATGCCTACTACGTTATAGTATGATCCCTCTATCCGGGTGATGCCTCTTAGTCCAATCCACTCCTGTATGCCGTATGCTCCTGCCTTGTCAAGGGGAGCGAATCTCTCAACATAGTATGCTATCTCATCCTCAAGCAGCTTGCGGAATCTGACCCTGGTAGCTACGGAGAAGGTATGGCTGCGTCTGTCGTCTCTAAGGCAGATGGCTGTTATAACCTCATGCTCGCAGTCTGACAACAACCTGAGAAAATGGGCGGCCTCTCCGCTGTCTGCCGGCTTGCCCAGCAGCCTGCCGCGGCACCATACAACGGTATCTGCCGTAATGACTATCTGCTGTGCCCCTATCGGTTCCTTCCATGCACCTGCCTTGGCTGCAGCGAGATATTCGGCTATCTCCCTTCCCGACAGTCCGTCAGGCCATACCTCCTCGTAATCTGCGACAGCCACGGTGAAGGTGAGTCCTGCCTCTTCAAGCAGCTGCCGCCGCCGCGGTGAGGCTGAAGCCAGAACAAGGTTATAATTCTTCAGTCGGTCAAAGGCCATTCTCAGAATATCTTTCCGGAGGTGATTATCGCCCCGGCCACAAGGGAGTAAAGCATCCCTGCCACCATTATCAGTTTCATCAGTCTGCTGGCTACATGAAACTGCTGTTTCTCCCTGCCGGTGACAACCATGTAGATGACACCCAGCATAGGAAGGGCAAGCAGGAGTGATATATAAACAAGAGTGACGGTGTCATGGAGAAACCTGTTCCACACCAGGTAGAAGAGCAGCAGTGTCAACAGCGACAGCACAATGACAATGGTCTTACAGGTCATGAGTCCGCATCTGACCGGCAGGGTTTTCATGCCAGCCTCCCTGTCCCCCTCACAGTCTTCCATATCCTTTATGATCTCCCTTATGAGTGTTGTAAGGAATGCGAAGAGGGAGAATCCGCCTACCCACCAGAAGAGGATAGCCACCCCGGGGAAGTCGGTCAGCACCCCGGAATAGTAAGTATAGATCGGGGCACCGTCATACACCACAACCAGCATTGGCACCATGGCTACCAGCAGGGCAACGATGAAATTACCGATCATGAGCTGCCTCTTGAATGTTGCTGAATAGAACCAGAGCAGGCCCGTGATGAGTACAAAGAAGATGCCCAGCCAGATATATCCTATCCGGGCTGAGACATAGGTTCCGCCTGCCACTCCGAGGATATTGAGCACATTGTGGTACATCATTGCCATGCGCCTGGTAACGGTGTTGCCCACTATTATCCTGCCCCTGTTGATGAAATCGGTCCGGATGTCGAAGTAATCATTGATGACATACCCGGCAGCCGTTATCAAGCATGCTGAAGCGACAAGGACAAGGAAATCGAACCATCCCAGCTGGAAGGTCATGCGTGTCACCAGCAGCGGGTTATCGGCCATGGTGACGGGCAGAGCATTAAGGAGAGGCCTGATGACGGCATAGCGCATCAGCATCATTGTGAGCGCAACCACCAGCAGGTTGGGCAGCCTGACGAGGGCCATAAGGTCCACTATCTTCTCACCACGAGTATGCTTCATGGTCCATCCATTTATTATGAAGTCTGAGCGCCTGTTCTATCACATCGCGTACGCACCCTTCACCACCGCGCTTGTCAGAGATGTAAAGAGATACCTGCTTGATTTCGCTGTCGGCATCGGCAGGGCAGACCGGCAGGCCAACCATCTTCATCACCTCAATGTCGGGTATGTCATCGCCCATGTAGAGTATGTTTTTCAGATCTACCTTCCATCGGGTCACAAGCTCTTTCATGCTCTCGCTTTTGGTCCGCGAGTTGAGGAAAACATCATTTACGCCCAGCAATTTAAGTCGTTTAAGGTACTCTTTGGAGTTGGCTCCTGAGATGACGCCAACCCTGTATCCCTTTTTCACTGCCAGCTGAATGGCGTAGCCGTCCCTGAGGTTGACCGACCGGAGCGGCACTCCCCATACAGACATGGCAACCGTCTGGGAGGAGAGCACCCCGTCAATGTCAAAAACAAATGCCTTGACGGAGCTCAGTTCTTCCTTGAAGTTGGTCATTTGCTGCCTTTTTTATAGTATCCGCTGATCATGTTGCTGATCAGGCGGTATAGTTCCTGGTGTTCAGGTGAGAAAGATAACAATTCGATATGACTTTTCACGGTACCCTCATCATCCCGTTTGGCAGGTCCGGTCTGTGCCATCAACGGCCCCATGCGCAGCACCTTTCGCATCGTCTCCTCTGCCAGGGGTTTGAGAAGGGAAGGGTTGAACCCTGCCTCTGCAGCGATGACCTCGCCTGTGGTCATCATGAAATTTGAGAAATTATTAGTGAAGACAGCAGCCACGTGGAGCTTTGACCTCTGCAGTGAGTCGCACTCCCACGATCCGGCACCGACACTGTTTCCCAGCTCCCTCAGCAGCTCCAGTGACCGGCTGTCGGTAGCCTCGATGAAGAACGGCACCCTGCTCAGATCGGGGGGAAAGCCTTTGGTAAATGTCTGCAGCGGATAGAAGACCCCGGCGTTCCGGTGGCGTCCCAGGGCTGCCAATGAGACACTTCCTGCCGTATGAACAAGCAGTGTGCGGGGAGGGATATCCACCCGGGCGGCGACATCCGCGATTGCGGAATCGGATACGGCAAGAAACAGGATATCACAGCTGTCGGGAACGGAAAGGTCTTTTCGATGCCGGGCCCCTGCCAGTGCAGCCAGTTCCCGGGCACTGTCACCGCTTTTTGAGGCTACCGAGATTATCGTGTGTCCCGCGGCAGCGAGGCCTGTGCATAATGACGAAGCCACATTACCTGCACCGATGAATGATATGTTGTATGTCGACACTCCGGATGAGGCTTGTGGTGTGAGGCAGGCAGCAGCATCACTTGCCGTACTCGTAGGCCGCCACGCTGGTAACCTGTATCTGGTATATCTTCATGTAATTGTAGTAGTAGGAGTTGCTGCTGCTCATGAGGTAGTTGCACTCATAAAAGAAGGGACCGGAGATGAGTATCTCCTCTCCCTGGTCAAACTTGGTCAGCTCACTCATCCACTCGGAGGGATTACAGAAATAGTACATGGAGAAATTATCCCAGATGGGATAGAAGGAGGCGGTATTGGAAGTGGCATTATAGGAGATGTAAACATGTGTGCTGTTGAGTGAGTCCAGGGCATCGCCGTCACATCCGCACTTTGGCTGCTTCTTGCAGCCTCCCGCCAGAATCACCCCTGCGGTCACAATGATAACAATGGCTATATTGGCCAGAATCTTTTTCCTTTTCATGGTCTCTGCTGTTAATCACCTGCAAAATAACGCTTATTTTCCGTCTCTGCAAAAAAAGCAAGCCGGTTGATCTCTCAACCGGCTCAATTTTAAGCAACCCTGCAATCATGCCTGGGCCGTGGGGCCTCCGAAGGCAGGAGGCATGACGGGACCTGAACCCTTCACCTCGCGTATTGGACCGTGCACGGCCTCATACTTGGAGATATTGTCATTCAGGGCAGCCACAAACCTCTTCGCATGTTCAGGTGTAAGTATGATCCTCGACTTGACCTTTGACTTGGGCACTCCGGGCATGATTCGTATGAAGTCAATAACGAATTCCGCCGGAGAGTGAGTTATCACTGCCAGGTTTGAATATACTCCCTCGGCAACATCTTCACTTAGTTCTATGTTAAACTGGTTCGGGTTCTTTGTATCTGACATTGCACTGCTTTTTTAATCCTGTTCCTGCTCCACCTCGCTTGGATTCCTCTCGGCATGAACAAGCATCTCATAGTCATCAAGGGATCCGACAATAATGTTGTTGTATTCCCTCAGTCCTGTTCCTGCCGGTATCAGGTGACCCACAATCACATTCTCCTTCAGCCCCTCAAGGAAGTCGACCTTCCCGAGTATGGCCGCTTCATTCAGCACCTTGGTGGTCTCCTGGAATGATGCCGCAGAGAAGAAGCTGTTTGTCTGGAGTGCAGCACGTGTAATACCCTGCAGCACCTGCTGTGATGTTGCCGGTATGGCATCTCTCGCCTCTATCAGTTTGAGGTCACGCCTTTTGAGCAGGGAGTTTTCATCCCTGAGCTTACGGGCCGTGATCACCTGCCCGGGCCTCAGTGTCTGGCTGTCTCCCGGTTCAAGCACAATCTTCTTGCCATATACCCAGTCGTTTTCATCCATGAACTCAATCTTGTCAACGACCTGACGTTCAAGGAACTTAGTGTCACCCGGGTCAATGATCTCAACCTTGCGCATCATCTGTCTCACGATGATCTCAAAGTGCTTGTCATTTATCTTGACACCCTGAAGGCGGTAGACCTCCTGGATCTCGTTAACGATATACTCCTGCACCTTTGTCGGGCCCTTGATGGCAAGGATGTCGGCAGGGGTGACTGCTCCGTCGGAGAGAGGTATCCCTGCTCTCACATAGTCATTCTCCTGTACCAGTATCTGTTTTGACAGTGGCACCAGGTACTTCTTCATCTCCCCTGATTTGGAGGTGATGGTTATCTCCCTGTTACCCCTCTTGATCTTGCCGTATGTGACCTCTCCGTCAATCTCTGTTACTATTGCCGGGTTAGAAGGGTTACGTGCCTCAAAGAGCTCGGTAACTCTCGGCAGACCGCCGGTGATATCGCCTGACTTGCCAACTGCTCTTGGTATCTTTACGATAGTGTCACCTGCCGCGACATGCTTGTTCAGGTCAGTAACCAGGTGAGCGCCTACGGGCAGGTTGTATGACTTGATCTCAGTACCTTCCGGTGACATGATCTTG
>CALMRD010000248.1 GCA_937871625.1 uncultured Bacteroidales bacterium
AGACTGAACGACAGCTTTATCCCTTCAGTAATCATCACGGTTCCTATTATTACGAGGATCAGCCCTATTATCTTTCCTATAACTTTATTTTTGTGTTCGCATTGAAGCAGGAGCTGACAATCTGCCTGATGGCTTTTTCGATCTGCAGCCATCCCTCTTCAGCACTCAGGTAGCCTCAGCAGCGCTCCTCGCATATCAACTCCTGACGCGAAATGGCGGACCAATCGATAAGATGACAATCAACGTAGCATCTGCCGGATGAATTAAAAAAGAGGAAGACTATTCATTCCTTAAGTTTTTCGCTGGGTTGGCAGCTGACTCCCTGTATACAATAAGGGTAACCGTTAGTCCTGTATAAACCAGCAATAACACCAGCGGTATCAGGAACATTGCAGGCTGAAGCCTTATATGTGCCGGGAATGTTTCCAGCCACCCTGATAAAATTATCCAGCTTATTGGAAATGCCATCAAGGACGAAATAATGATCAGCATCAGGAATGATTTTACAAACCTGAGTATTATTCCCGGAGAGTTATCTCCCATGGCCTTGCGAATGCTGATACTCTTTTTCTGCTGGTCAAGGACATATTTTGTAAGCCCGGTGACACCCATGATAAGTATAAGTAGCGAAACGAGCGTGAACAAGGCGAAAAGCTTACTTATGTCCCTTCCCTGTTCAAACTGATCGTTGTAGTAATCATCTGTGAAGTAGTAATCAAAGGAGTTCCCCGGGAAGAATTCAGAATAGATCTTCCTGACACTTTCCACAACTGTATTTGAATTCTCTGTATTGGTTTTTATTAGTATGTTGCCCATCAGGTTTCTTCCTTCCGGCAAGAATCTGATAATCGTTGGTTCAGGCTCATACATGGCTGACCGCTGCCTGAAATCCTCAACAACACCTATGATAGTATAGATCTCGTCCCAGTAATTTACCTTCACACCAATTGCCTGGTCAGGCGATGCAATATCCATCCACAGGGCTGCCTTTTCTGTCAGGATAAGTCCCATGCTGTCAGTAGGAAATTCCGGGGAGAAGTTTCTTCCTGCCAGGAATTTAAGACCGAAAATCCCGGCATAATTGTAATCTACCCCTAGTATCTGGTAATTTTTGCTTTGATCTGAACCGACTTTGAATATGCCTCCCGCATCCCAGTATAGCTGGCGGCCTGGTATTTCCGTTGCCATGGCAACAGATGAGACATCGTTCAGTTTTCGCAGCTCTTCTGCAAAACCGTTGATTGCCGAAGTATAGTTGTCCGGCCTGATCCTCGGTGCTTTTACGGCAACTATATTATCAAGTTCAATACCCCTGTCTGCATTTTCAATATGAGAGTACTGCAGCCATATAACCAACGTTGAAAAGCTGATTACCAACGCAATACCATTCTGAAGCACAACCAGTATTTTTCTCACCATAATATTGAGAGCTGATGCAGACTGTTTGCCCTTCAGCGCCAGTGTTGTATTTGCTGAAGAGATCAGAATGACGGGGTATAACCCGGTAAATATTATGCCTGCCGTAAAAAAAGCCGGCAGGCTCAACAGGACAAACCGGTCAGTAACGACCTGGTGAAATGAGAACCCGGTCAGTGGTTCAAGCAGGGGTGAGGTAATGAGGATAGCTAAAACTGACAGTATTATTGCCACCAAATTCACCACTGTTGTCTCAGCAAGAAGTTCAAGCATGATCTCCTTTCTTCCGGCCCCCAGGATTTTTCTCAGGCCGGTCTCTGACATCCTTCGGATAAGCTCAGCCGTATAGAGGACAATGTAATTTACCCAGGCAATAAAGATTATCAGGATTGCCACGATCAACATTCCGTTAACGGTGGTTCTGTCGCCGTTCGGTTCAGGCTCCTGCATATATCCCGGGCCGAAGTGAATCTCTGAGAGAGGCTGCAGGGGCAATGTCATCTTCAGCTTATAGTGCTTCAGGGCCTCACCAAACTCCTTTTCTACAAGGCTGGTCAGTTTTGCCCCGGTTGCTTCGATGTCGGTTCCGGGATGTAACAATGCGTAGGTGAAAACACCCGTGTGTCCCCATGCCTCTTCAAAGGAGGGACCATAAATACTCCTTATATCCGCCCAGGAAATGAGAAAATCGAATTTCAGGTGAGAGTTATCCGGCGGATTATCAAGTATGCCCGCCACCATAAAGACCCATTTGCCGTCAAGTCTGAGATTCTTGCCGACAGGATCGGTGCTGCCAAAGTATTTTCTTGCCATATCAGAGGTAAGGAAGAGCTTTCCCTGCTCCCCCAGGTCCCTGACCGGGTTTCCTGACAATACCTTAAAATCAAACATCGTCAGAAATTGCGGCTCGGCAAAGAATATCTTCTCTTCATAGTAGGAGAGATCATCAAATGAGAGGGTCCCCTTGTATCTCAATAACCTGGCAACAACATCAGCCTCAGGAAACTGATCTCTTATTCTCAGTCCGACAGGAGGTGCTGTAGATGCAAAATCGACTGTTTCACCTGTCTCGCTTACTCTTTCAAGCCTGACCCGGTATATATTGTCGAACCTGCTGTGGAAACTGTCGAAGCTCCTCTCATACTTTACAAAATGCAGTATCAGGATGGTACTCGTCACTCCGGTCACAAGACCAATCAGGTTAATGAGAGTGTAAACCCTTTGACCCAGCAGCCTTCGCAATGCAATTTTGAACCTGTTCTTCATTGGATACAGATGATAATAATACTCAGGACAAATCTAATAAACCGGATCATTTAAGCGTCATTTTCAATTTTTATTCCTGCCTGAGTATCTCGGCCGGGTTTCTGAATGCCGACCTGCGACTGATGATGTAAACGGTACCAGCAACAAGCAGGGAGATCAGCAACAGTGAAACTATAAACGGAAATGCCCCGATGGTTATCTTTCCGCTGAAATGACTCAGCCACTTCTCTCCGACGAAATATGCCACAGGCCAGACAGCCAGGTTGCCCAGCAGAACAGGCAGGCCGATCTCAAGGATCGACTTAATGGTTATTTCCCGCTCAGAAGCACCGAATACTCTTCTTATACTGTTTGGCCTGAGTTTTCTTCCGGCAAGATACACAGCCATGGCATATGCACCGGTGAGTGAAAGGATTATTGCTATTATCCCGCAGATTGCGATGATGTTGAAAAGGTTTATCTCCTTCTTGTACAGACCCATGACAGCGTCATCAAGTCTCTGATATTCCAGTGAATAATCAGGGTCCAGCTGTGTCAGCAACTCACCAATTTCAGCCAGGATTAGTTTCGTATCACCGTGGTATTTTACCGTTACTTCACCACACTGTTCCGAGGCCTGTAAATATATTCTCGGCATCCTCTTACTGCTGAGAGAGATGAAATCAGCATCTTCCACAAGACCTATGACCTCCAGGGTCATCCCGAGCCCCTTGAGTTTTTCTCCCACCGGATGTTCCAGTCCCAGTGTCCCGGCTGTAAACCTGTCCATTATGATCAGGCTGGAATCCCTTCCGCTGATATCGCTGAAGGTCTTCCCTTCTATAAGCTTTATCCCATATGTCCCGAAAAAACCGTCTTCCACATTGTATCCAAAAGTAAAGAAGCGGTTTTCAGGTTTGTTCTCCCCCTTTAACAGCGACATGGCCATATCCACATTCCCGAATGCGCTGCCCCGGCCGGTTACCATTTCTATCCCGGAAAGATTCAGCAGCTCGGTTCTGATCATCTCATATTTATTTGCATGCAGCGGTGACAGTTCAATGAGCAGCCTGTTCTGAGGATCGAACCCCATGTCTGTCCTTTTAAGGAAATTAAGCTGCTGGTAAAGAATGATCATCAGTATTACCAGTCCGCCCGATATGGCAAACTGAAGTCCGATGAGGACTTTCCTGATATAGCTTTTCTCCGCCCTGAACAGTCCCCTGATAAGATCGATGGTATTGTAACCTGAATACCTTACTGAGATAATGAATCCGGCTGTCACTCCCAGCAACAGAGTCAGGACAAAGACTATTGTCTGAATTTTCCACAGGCCGGGTCCGAACATCTGCACCGTGACAGAAGTAAGCTTCTGAAAATAGCCAAGAGACAATCCTGATAAAATCAATCCTGCTATGGCTGCAATCAATGTCATCAACACGGTCTCTGCAATAATCATCCGGATAATCGCCCCGACTGATGCGCCGTTTACCTTGCGCATTCCTATCTCCCTGGTCCTGGTCCGGATCCTGGCAAAATGTGTGTTCAGGAAATTCACCATCGAGGTGAACAGTACCAGCAGTGATACTGAAATGAAAATCAGAAATGTTTTTTCTGTTCGCGAACTGTACTGATGCAGATCCCTGAGTGCTATTACCTCGGTTCTTTCCTTATCTCTGCCTGCTGAAATGAAATAGCCGTCAAGATTATCCTGCAGGCTGGTGATTTCCGCTTTTGCTGTTCTGGTTAATATGTAGAGGTTTACTTTCTCGGCATCTCTTTGAGAACCTGCTGCAGCAACTGCATTGAGCTCAGGTAACAGAAAATCAAAATCGAGGTTGGAGTTGACCGGCGGATCTTTTACTATGCCTGAAACAGTATAGGGTTTGTCAGCTATCATGATGACCTTTCCGGAACAATCAATTCCTCCGAACAGCTTCTCTGCCAGTCGTACTGTCAGGAAAATTGTTCCCGGCTCTGCCAATAATCCCGGATCGCCTGATAACAGCCTGAAATCAAACAGGGAGAAGAATTCGGGCTCTGTAAAGTACCCGTCAATACCCTTGAAAACACTGTTATCCAGGGTCAGGTCTGCGGTTGTTTTTTTAACTATGCATGCCGATTCCACCGCCGGGACATTGTTCACCGCGTAAGACTTCATCCCTGATTCAACTGCAAACGAGACCGGACTTGAACCTTGCAGAACATACCTGGTATAAACTGTATAGATCCTGTTTGACGAAGGGTGAAAAGTGTCGTAGGATGATTCAAACACTATGTATGATACGGATAGTATTGCTACCATCATTCCAATTGAGAGGCCGGCCAGGGAGACCAGGTTCTCACGCCAGTTCTTAAATGAATGCCACATATGTTTCTCAGAGTGTGAACAGATATTGCAGCTTTACAAAGTACTGGTGCCCTGTTGGCCTGTACATGTTGTTCTCATCCAGGTTGTATTCCTGGTAGTCACGCGTCATGCCGGCACAGAACATAGTAAAAGCGTTGAACTTATAATTCACCAGGGGATAGATGTTAAACGACTCGTTGAAGGTATTGTACTCCCCGATGGCCCTTATAAAGAGCTTCCTCGTAAACTGGACTGTGGTCACGTTTCTGAAGATGTGACCGTTATAGAATTCATCGCCGCTGGCGATGCTCTCCAGGCGTGCAGTAGACCATGAAAAGGATGTTT
>CALMRD010000249.1 GCA_937871625.1 uncultured Bacteroidales bacterium
CCAGCCAGACTGACACCGAGGTGCTTGCCAATCTTATGGAGCATCTCTATCTTGGGGGGGACCTCTCCGCCGAGCAGGCAATCATCATGGCGTTGAACAAGGTGGAAGGGACATATGGGATAGCCGTCTACTGTCGTGATGAGCCCGGCAAACTCTTCGCCGCCAGGCTGGGGTCGCCGCTGGTGATAGGTGTGGGAGACGGAGAGAACTTCATCGCCTCTGACGCAACACCCATCGTTGAACATACACAGCGGGTAATATATCTGAATGATGACGACCTCGCCGTGATAAGGAAGGATGAGATGGTACTCAAGGCCATCAGGAACAAACATGTGGAGCCCGATATCAAGGAGGTGGATCTGAAGCTCGGCGAGATAGACAAGGAGGGTTATCCTCATTTCATGCTCAAGGAGATATTTGAACAGCCGCGGGCCATACATGATACTTTCAGGGGCAGGATACTGCCCAACCAGTCAGGGCTTATGCTCGGAGGGCTGCATAATGTGTTTGACACGATGGCCGCGGCCGACAGGATACTGATCGTGGCATGCGGCACGTCGTGGCATGCAGGGCTCGTCGGTGAATACATCATCGAGGAGTACTGCCGCATACCGGTTGAGGTGGAATATGCTTCCGAATTCAGGTACCGGAATCCGGTGATAAAGAAGGGCGATATTGTTCTGGCCATCAGCCAGAGCGGTGAGACAGCCGATACACTGGCAGCGATAAGGCTTGCCAGAGAGCGGGGTGCAATGGTGCTGGGGATATGCAATGTTGTAGGATCATCGATATCACGTGAGACCAATGCCGGCGTATTCACCCATGCCGGTCCCGAGATCGGGGTGGCATCTACCAAAGCCTTTACAACACAGGTGGTGACACTGGCCATGATCTCCTTTGAGATGGGATATCGCAAGGGACTTATTGATGAGGCGCGTTACCGTGAGCTGATAGGCGAACTGACATCTCTCCCTGAGAAGGTTGAAAAGGCTCTGCAGGTGAATGACAAGGCGCTGGAGCTGGCAAAGATCTACAAGGATTCCACCAACGCCCTCTACCTGGGCAGGGGCCTTCTCTATCCCGTGGCACTGGAGGGAGCCCTGAAGCTGAAGGAGATATCCTACATTCACGCTGAGGGTTACCCGGCGGCCGAGATGAAGCACGGGCCGATAGCCCTGATTGATGAGCACATGCCTGTTGTGGTTGTGGCTACCAGGGAGAACTCCTATGACAAGATAGTAAGCAACATACAGGAGGTAAAGGCCAGAAAGGGCAAGGTAATCGCTGTCGTCACCGAGGGAGACCAGGTGATAAGCCGCATGGCCGACTATGTGCTGGAGGTGCCTGAAGCAGCAACCGTCTTTGCACCTGTGCTGGCGGTGATACCGCTGCAGCTGCTCTCTTATCATATTGCCGTTCTGCGGGGCTGTGATGTTGACCAGCCCCGGAACCTGGCAAAATCTGTCACTGTAGAGTAAAACAAAGAAAGGATATCATGGCTGTCGGATACAGAAGTCTCAGTATAGGTGAGATACGGGGCCTTGAGGCCTCGGGATGCAGAAGTAACTCATGGGAGAGCGTCTTTGTCAAGGAGCCTTTCAATGCCGAGAGGATACAGAATGTCACCTTCAGCGGCACGGTCAGGCTGGGGCACTTCAACGGCACGGCGCGCGAGAGATGTGGCCTGCCACTGCTGCATGGCATTAAGAATGCTCACATACATAATTGCACAATAGGTGATAATGTCACCATAACTGACATCACCGGGTTCATCGCCAACTATGATATCGGCGAGGGGGTGGTGATCAGGAATTGTGGTCACATCTCAACCGAAGGCCGCACCTCGTTTGGCAACGGCACCCGCGTGGCAGTGCTCAACGAGACAGGAGGGAGAGAGGTACCCATCTGGGACCGGCTCACCTCGCATATGGCTTACATAATCACCCTTTACAGGCACAGACCTGCGGCCATAGAGGTGATAGAAAAGCTGATAAGCGACTACACGGAACAGGTCAAGTCAGACCGCGGAGAGATAGGATCAGGGTCATATATTGCCGGATGCGGCACCATAAAGAACGTAAGGGTGGGCAACGGTGCCGTGATCGAAGATGTATCACGGCTGGCAGAAGGGTCGGTCAACAGCACCTTCAAAGACCCGGTATATATAGGCAATGACGTGATCATGGATCACTTCATCATCTGTTCCGGTTCAAAGGTCAATGATGCCGCCGTAATAGACAAGTGCTTCATAGGGCAGGGATGCACTCTCTCAAAGCAATATTCTGCAGAGAACTCACTCTTCTTTGCCAACTGCGGCGGCTACCACGGTGAAGCCTGCTCCATATTCGCGGGGCCCTTTACCGTCACCCACCATAAGTCGACACTGCTGATCGCCGGTATCTTTTCATTCATGAATGCCGGCAGCGGATCAAACCAGAGCAACCATATGTATAAGCTCGGCCCCATACACCAGGGTATCATGGAGAGGGGGTCGAAGACAACATCAGACTCCTATGTGCTGTGGCCTTCACGAATAGGTCCCTTCACCCTTGTTGTGGGCCGTCATTACCATAACGTGGATACCACTCAGTTCCCCTTCTCATATCTCACCGAGGTGAGCTATGAGTCACAGCTGATCCCGGGGATAAACCTGCGATCTGTGGGGACCATCCGTGACGCCCAGAAGTGGCCGAAGCGCGATATGCGCAAGGACCAGAAGAAGCTTGACCAGATAAACTACAATCTTCTCAGTCCCTTTACCGTGGGTAAGATGATGAAGGGGCGGGAGCTGCTGCGCAGGCTGCTCAGCGACCAGCCGGGTGAACAAGTTATTTACTTCGACAGGATGAGGATGAAGAGCTCTGCAGCGGAACGCGGCATCCTCCTTTACCAGATGGGCATCGACAAGTTCATCGGTAACTCGGTGATAAAAAGGCTGGAAGGGACAGCTTTTAAATCCGATGCTGAGATTCGCGCCAGGATGAGGCCCGAAGGCAACGAGGGCACGGGCGACTGGATAGACATGTCAGGGCTGATCACACCGCTGAGCGCCATAGAGGAGCTGCTCTCTTCGATAGAGAAGCGGGAGATGAAGAACGCCGATGCCATCAACAGGAGCTTCGAGTCGATCCATAAACGCTATTATGAGCTGGAGTGGGCCTGGGTCTATGACCGTCTGCCGGAGGAGACCGGGAAGCCCAATGAAAAGCTCACGGCTGCTGATATCATTGAGATAGTGGAGAGGTGGAAGAAGAGCGTGGTCGACCTTGACAGGATGCTGTACGAGGATGCACGCAAGGAGTTCACACTCTCATCCATGACCGGATTCGGCATCGACGGTGACGACGAGGTCAAGAAGCGCGATTTTGAGCAGGTGAGGGGCGACTTCGAGAAGAACGGTGTGGTGCTCGCCATCCTTGATCACATCAGGGATAAGACGGCATTGGGTGACGAGCTGATAAGACGTCTCAAGGTCAGACGTCTCAAGGTCTGAAGTTCCCGATACGCTTCACTATCTGGACTTCGTATCCGCCAGGTGACGGATACTCGCTTGCAGTATGATGAATTAAGTATTTGATTACCAATTCTTAACTCTTAATTCTTAACTCTTTTCTACTGCCTTATCTCCTGCCATACATCTCCTCGTAGTACCTTGAGTAGTCTCCCGAGATAATGTTGTTCAGCCACTTCTCATTCGCCAGGTACCAGTCGACGGTCATGCCCAGCCCCTCTTCAAAGGTGACCGAGGGTTTCCATCCCAGTTCCTTCTGCAGCTTGCTGCTGTCAATGGCATAACGGAGGTCATGGCCGGCGCGGTCTGTCACGTATGTTATCAGTTCTTCAGAGCTGCCAGCGTTTCTGCCCAGCCTCCCATCCATGATATGGCACAGGAGGCGTACCAGGTCTATGTTCTTCCACTCGTTGTCACCGCCGACATTATATGTCTCTCCCGGCCTGCCGCTGTGGAAGATGATATCAATGGCTGCTGCATGATCCCCGACATAGAGCCAGTCGCGTATGTTCTCTCCCCTGCCGTAGACGGGGATCGGCTTATTGAGTTTTATGTTGTTGATGGTAAGGGGTATAAGCTTCTCGGGGAACTGGTTCGGGCCGTAGTTATTGGAGCAGTTTGAGATCACAAAAGGGAGTCCGTATGTATTTCCGAAGGCCCTGACCATATGGTCTGAGCTGGCCTTGGAGGCAGAGTAGGGGCTGCGGGGGTCATAGGGCGTCTGCTCGGTGAAGAAGCCGCCGTGTTCCAGCGAGCCGTACACCTCGTCAGTGGATATGTGGTAAAAGATCTTGCCTGCCCGTGAGGCCGGTGCAACGTTGCGAAATGCCGTCAGCAGGTTGACGGTGCCAATGATGTTGGTATATATGAACTCGTCGGGTGAGGTGATTGACCTGTCGACGTGCGACTCAGCCGCCAGGTGGATGACACCGTCGAACCTGAACTCATCGAAGAGGGCGTTAACAGCCTTTTTATCCACTATGTCAGTCTTGCGGAACTTGTAGTTTTTTTCCCTCTCAATGTCGGTGAGGTTGCATAGGTTGCCGGCATAGGTAAGCTTGTCAGCATTAACAACAGAATATTCCGGGTATTTTTTCACAAACCGCCTGACGACGTGTGATCCGATGAATCCGGCGCCGCCGGTGATGAGTATGGTTCTCTTCATGATTCCTTGTTTTTCAGCCTGTTTTCCCAGCGCCATGCGGTCTCCATGGCCTCCACGATGTTTATCTCCGTCTTCCATCCCAGCTCCCTGTTGGCCAGGGAGGGGTCAGCCCATATCTTTTCAATGTCACCGGCCCTTCTGCCGGTTATACTGTATTTCAGCTTCACACCCGTGGCTTTTTCAAAGGCAGCTATTGCCTCCAGGACGGAGACCCCAGTGCCCGTACCGAGGTTAAAGACCTCGTAGTTAGCCTTGTTCTCTCCTGTGATCAGCCTTCGCAGTGCCACCACGTGTGCCCGGGCCAGGTCCACCACATGGAGGTAGTCGCGTATACATGACCCGTCCGGTGTGTTGTAGTCATTGCCGAACACCTTCAGCTCATCACGCAGTCCTATTGCCGTCTGTGTGATGAACGGCACCAGGTTCTCAGGCACGCCCCTGGGCAGCTCGCCTATATGTGCCGTAGGGTGTGCCCCTATGGGGTTGAAGTACCGGAGTGAGATAGCCTTCTGATGCGGCCTGGCAGCCATGGTATCACGGATGATGATCTCACCGGCCTGCTTGGTAAAACCGTAGGGTGAGGCTGCCTCCTGCACCGGCGAGGACTCCGTCACCGGGAGCTCTTCAGGCTCGCCGTAGACGGTGCATGATGATGAGAAGACCATGGCAGGGGTGCGGTGCTGCTCCATCACCTCCAGGAGGTTGATGAGCGAGAGAAGGTTGTTCCTGTAATACTCAAGCGGCTTCTTCACCGACTCCCCCACCGCCTTGTAGGCGGCAAAGTGGACAACGGCATCTACCGGAGCCTCGGCGGTGAATATCTCATCGAGCTTTGCACGGTCACACAGATCCTCGTTATAAAAGCGGGGCCTGACACCGGTGATGGCATGGATGCCATCCAGAACAGAAACGTCAGAGTTGTAGAGGTTGTCAATGACAACCACCTCGTAGCCATCAGCTATCAGCTCAACGGCGGTATGAGACCCGATGTAGCCGGTGCCCCCTGTGACTATGATCTTTCGTTTCATCAGATTAATTGATTCTTATTTTATTGGTCTAATGGAACTTGCATGAAGCAAAACAATCATATCATTATGTGATCCGGCGTTCATGCAAGTTTGCATCAGAGACTCCAGTATGTGAGCCACTTCATTTTGTTCCTGTATATCCCCTTGAGATCTACCAGTATACCCTTCTCGTTCAGCAGGTCAAGGAAGAATGTCTCATTGAGGTCGAGGTACACTTTGTGGGCCACTGCCACTATTATGGCGTCATATTTTCCTTCGGGGCCCGGCTTGAGTTCGATGCCGTATTCATGCTTCACCTCTTCAGGCGATGCTCCCGGGTCAATCACGTCAACCTCAACACCGAAGTCGCGCAGCTCGTTGACCACGTCAATCACCTTTGAGTTGCGTATGTCTGTGACATCCTCCTTGAATGTCATTCCCATGATCAGCACCCTGGCCCTGTCGGGACTCTTGCCGGCAGCTATGAGTTTCTTGACCGTCTCCTTGCCGGCAAAGGCACCCATACTGTCGTTGGTGAATCTTCCCGAGTCTATCATCTGCGGGTGATAGCCCATCGCCTTGGCCTTGTATGAGAGATAGTAGGGGTCGACGCCTATGCAGTGGCCTCCGACGAGCCCGGGATAGAATTTCAGAAAGTTCCACTTTGTCCCTGCTGCCTCAAGCACCTCGTATGTGCTGATGCCCATCCGGTTGAAGATTATGGAGAGCTCGTTCATGAAGGCGATGTTGATGTCGCGCTGCGTGTTCTCTATGATCTTGGCTGCCTCGGCAACCTTGATGGATGAGGCCCTGTGCACTCCTGCCCCTATGATCATCTCATAGGTTTTTGCGATGTTCTCTGCTGACTCTGCGTCACATCCGCTGGTGACCTTGACGATCTTAGTCAGGGTATGGTTCCTGTCGCCGGGATTGATGCGCTCGGGAGAGAACCCAACCTTGAACTCTTCCGGGTATTTCAGTCCGGAGTACCGCTCCAGCACAGGTATGCACTCTTCCTCCGTACAGCCCGGGTATACAGTTGATTCGTAGACGACGTAGTCACCCTTCTTAAGAATACGGCCCACGGTCTCCGAGGCCTTAAGCACCGGACCGAGGTCAGGCAGGTTATGCCTTGTCACCGGGGTGGGGACGGCTATGATATGGAATGAGGCCTCGCGAAGATCTTCGGGGTCATAGGTATATTTTATGTCTGTTCCCTCAAATGCCTCATGCTCAAGCTCATTGCTGGGGTCTATGCCCTGTTTCATGAGCTCCACCCTGTCGGGCCTGATGTCGAAGCCAACGACGCTGATCTTTTTTGCGAATTCGAGCGCAATGGGAAGGCCTACATAACCAAGGCCTATAAGTGAGAGTTTTGTTTCCCCGGATAACAGTCTATCGTACATAATCTTATTAATTAAAAATTCAGTTTGATTAGATTACTTAATTGTTATTTTATTGGTCTAATGGAACTTACATGTAGTAAAACAATCATTTTCTCTTGTCGGTTACTGCTCATGTAAGTTTCTTCTGTTGGATTGAACCTGTATTTAGTCTGATAATGAATTCCTGCTGCAAATTATTGCTCAGTCATGGTTCATTTTTTTATCAGGGGATGGTATTCTCCTGACAGTACCGAAAGGGCGGAATTGCGTATCTGGTATACCGTCTCTATACTCTGGCGTGCATCTTCCAGACCGTAGCCGTTGCCCCGGAGGATCTCGCGGTAGGTCACGGTGTGCAGGTCGGTAAATCCTTCAGAGAACTCCAGCTCCTCACCGTCGACGGTTATGTTCCTGTAGGTTCTTTTCCCTGCCTCCCTGACAGAGGGGGGAAGGTCATTGGCGTCGATGCTCAGGAACCATCTCACGCGGGCATTTTCAAGCTCCAGGAACCCTGAGGCTTTGTTTTTGTCAAGCAGATGGACCCTGTTGAAGACCACGGGGCCGAATATCCACATCAGCATGTCAAAGAAGTGGACGCCGATGTTGGTGGCTATACCTCCCGACTTATTCACATCGCCCTTCCAGGATATCTGATACCAGTGACCCCGGCTGGTGACGTATGTGAGGTCAATGTCGTGCTTCTTGCCGGCAGTGCCTGCTGCCATCTTCTCCCTGAGGTCGATGATCACCGGGTGGTACCTGAGCTGCAGTATGTTGTATATTTTGCGGCCGGTCTCCTTCTCTATCTCCTGGAGTGCGTCTATGTTCCAGGGGTTCAGCACCACCGGTTTTTCGCATATTGCGTCAGCCTGGTGCCTGAGGGCGAACCTGATATGGGAGTCATGCAGGTAGTTGGGAGAACAGATGCTCACATAATCGAGCTGCACGCCGCTTCTCTTGAGTTTGTCGACATGCCTGTCGAACCGTTCAAACTCAACGAAGAAGTCGCTCTCGGGGAAGTAACTGTCGAGTTTTCCGACGCAGTCGAACCTGTCGAGGCTGGCAAGCAGCCTGTTACCGGTCTCCTTAATAGCTTTCAGGTGTCTGTCGGCTATATAGCCGGCCACCCCTATGAGCCCGAAATTTTTAGGTTTGTTATCCATCAAAAGAGATATGAATGGCTGTTATACTATACAATTTTTGTTACCCTCCCTTCATGCAGACGGTATTTGTCCCCGCTTTCCGGGCAGACGGCCATGCCATCGTCGCCGAAGGCCAGTCTGTGACCGTATTCGGAGACCCATCCGGCCTGTCGTCCGGGATTGCCTATCACCAGTGCATAGGGCCTGACATCTTTGGTGATGACGGCTCCTGCACCGATGAGGGAATATTCACCTATCTCATTGCCGCACACGATGGTTGCGTTGGCACCAATGGAGGCGCCGCGTCTGACCATGGTGGTCACGTACTGGTCGCGCCTGATGACGGCGCTGCGCGGGTTGGTTATGTTCGTGAATACCATTGAGGGTCCCAGGAAAACATCGTCCTCACATATAACTCCGGTATATATCGATACATTGTTCTGCACCTTCACATTATTTCCAAGGATCACACCGGGAGAAACGACCACGTTCTGACCCAGGTTGCACCGTTCGCCCAGAACGGCATCCTTCATTATATGGCTGAAGTGCCATATCTTCGTACCGCGGCCTATGGTGCATCCTTCGTCGATCACCGCCGTCTCATGTGCAAAGTATTCCTTCTCCATCTGACTGATTATTTGTATTCTGACCTTATGCACCCTGTGACATAGCTGAGCTGCTCGTCATCCAGCTCCGTGTGCATGGGCAGCGACAGCACCTCCCCGCAAAGCATTGAGGTCACCGGGAACTCTTCGGGGTTGTAGCCCAGATGGGCATAAGCCTTTTGCATATGGAGAGGTACCGGGTAGTAAATCATTGAGGGTATGCCTTCGTTCTCAAGGCATTCGCGGAGGCTGTCCCGCATACCTCCGTCAACCCTGAGAGTATACTGGTGAAATATGTGTGTTGAACTCCCTGACCTGAGCGGCAGGGTTATTCCCTGCAGTCCTGCCAGCTCCCTGTCGTAGTGCGCTGCAGCTCTCTGGCGCGATTCGTTGAAGGCGTCAAGATGGCGCAGCTTAACGCTCAGCACCGCTGCCTGAAGGGTGTCCAGCCTCGAGTTGACGCCTATATGGTCATGGTAATACCGGATCTTCATCCCGTGGTTGGTGATGCTTCTTATCAGCGCTGCCAGGTCATCGTCGGCGGTGAAGAGAGCGCCGCCGTCACCGTAGCATCCCAGGTTCTTGGATGGGAAAAACGATGTGCATCCGATGATGCCCATGGTGCCGGCCTTCCTCACGGTGCCGTCGCTGAACCGGTATTCGGCTCCGGTAGCCTGGGCGGCATCCTCGATGATATGTATCCCATGCTCCTGTGCAAGGGCAAGTAACGGTTCCATATCGGCACACTGTCCGAAGAGATGGACAGGAACGATAGCTTTCGTACGCGGGGTTATCGCCTTCCTGACAGCATCAATGCTGATGTTGAAGGTGCCGGGGTCAGGATCAACAAGTACCGGTGTGAGCCCCAGGAGCCCGATGACCTCTACGGTGGCTATGAAGGTAAAGTTGGTTGTGATGACCTCGTCGCCGGGTTTGAGGCCGAGGGCCATCATCGCTATCTGCAGGGCATCGGTGCCGTTGGCACATGAGATTACATGCCTGATGCCAAGGTAACGCTGTAACTCCTCCTCAAACTGACGGACGGCCGGCCCCCTGATGAAAGCTGTTGAACTGATGACCCCGGATATGGCATTGTCTATGTCGGCCTTATACCTTTCGTACTGTGACCGGAGGTCAACCATCTCTATCTTTTTCATTGTCTGTGCGTCTCCTGAAAGCGAAGATAACAGATTTTATTTTAACCTTTTTTTTTACTCCGGCATCAGCTTTCTTTTTTATCTTTGTTCATTATTGCTTCTACATGGCGAGGGATATCAGCGGATACATAAGAGAACTTCTCTTCAGTCACGATTGTGTCATTATACCGGGGTTTGGGGCCTTCATAGGTAACTATTTCCCTGCGCAGATCGACCGCAATGATGGGATGTTTTATCCCCCGTCACGCAAGGTCACCTTCAACCGTCATCTTACAGGCAACGACGGGCTGCTGATAGGTCACATCTCCTCAAACCTGCAGACCGGTTACGGTGAGGCACGCGACATTGTAAGCGAGTGGACCGATGAGCTGAGAAAGAAGATCATGGCCGGCACCTCTGTCACCATGGAGCACCTCGGCACCTTTTCGCTCAACTATGAAAGGACAATAGTCTTCGACCCCGATCTGAGCGTCAATTACCTCCTTACCTCCTACGGTCTGAGTGCATATCACAGGCATCCGGTGAGCGGCTTCGATGTGCGCAAGCGGGTACTTGAGAAGCAGCATGAGCCTGCCGTGAGCCCTCCTTCAGTGAGGCGCCTGCTTACCAGGGCAGCCGTGATAATACCTGTTCTAGTGGCACTGGCGCTGGTACCTTTCAATGACCATCTCTTCAAGGGAAGGATGGAAGAGTCGACACTCAATCCACTTGCCAGGGCGGAGCTTGAATATAACCGGGAACAGATTGATGCCGGCACTGTCGCGGTAGTGACAGACAGCGGCGCGGCAGGGGAAGAGCCCCCCCCTGGCAGGGTGGCTGATAAAAAAACAGTGACAACGCAAAATCCTCCGGCAGCAGGTGAAATCTCAGTCCCTGCAACGGCTCCCTCAGAACCAGCCCCGGCTCCCTCTGTGCCTGAAACCTACATCAATGCAAAACCAGAACGACCGGCAGTGGTGGTTCATGAGTACAGGTACCTTGTGATAATAGGCAGCTTTCAGGGTGAAGACAATGCCCTGACGATGGTGGATAAGCTGCGTAAGCTCGGGTTTGATCCGGAGGTGGCCGGCGGTCCGGAAGGCTTCCTGCGTGTCAGTGCAGAATCATTCGGCACCCTCGACGAGGCAGTGACAGCACTGGGAAAAATGAAAAAGGATTTCCCGGGGGCGTGGGTGCATAAAACCAGATAACAGTCTTCAGTCCTCAGTCTTCAGTCCTCAGTCGCCAGTCCTCAGTCTGTATTGACCCCCATAAAACTGGACTAATTTCCTAAGGGTTTAATACTGGTATT
>CALMRD010000250.1 GCA_937871625.1 uncultured Bacteroidales bacterium
AAGCTGCCAGGCAGGATAGAAAAGAATGGTATCGGTACAACTGGCATGATTGCACTTGTCATACCGGCAGTGAAGGATCCCGCGGTGACGGTTGCCGTGGTGAAGGATGCTGCGGTGACGGTTGCCGTGGTGAAGGATGCTGCGGCGAATGCCGGGAGTTCTCAAAAATCCCTTTCGATAAGATCGGTATTTTCCTGTTTGAACCGGGAAGTTCGTCGGGCCTCGTTAATTTCCCGTCCGGGAAACTGATTGAGAGAATTTCCAGAAAAATAATGGAAAACAACGGCCTTTTAATAATAAATGAAGTTACCACAGGAGCTGGCAGAACAGGAAAATGGTTCGGGTTTCAACATTATGATCTGAAACCTGATATGATCGCCATGGGAAAAGGAATCGGGAACGGATACCCTGTAAGTGTGGCAGCCATTTCCGCAAGGGCGGCAGGACTGCTGGAGAATAGTCATTTTCACTATTCACAATCACATCAGAACGATCCTCTGGGTGCCACCGTTGTAACCGAAGTGATCGGGACAATCAGCGATGAGAACCTGGTGGAAAGAAGTCGTCAGCTTGGCGAAAAGCTGATAACCGGGTTAGAGGGAATGAGAAAGACAGGCTCAATCATAAAGGAGATAAGAGGTAGAGGATTAATGATTGCAATAGAATTCACCAGGGATGCAGAGATTGTTCAGAAAGAATTGGTCAAAAGGGGATTCATTGTGGCCAAACGATCAGGGCATGAAGTGTTGAGAATAGACCCGGCACTGACAATAAAGGAAAAAGACCTTGACGACTTCATGTATAGCCTTAATGAGATAACTACTCACTTAAACAGGATATAATGATAAGCACGGTTTTATATCAAGTGTTTATCTGAATCCAAAACAGAATAATTATCAATTAAAAACCTATTATCATGGATAAGCTTACTGTAACAGAAACAATCATTGCAATGGAGAGAGCTGCTCTCGAAGCATGGCACGATGGTAATCCCTCACCCTATCTCGAGCTTTACACGAAAGATTTCACCTATTTCGACCCTGCACATGAATGGCGGCTCGACGGTTGGGACAGGATAAAAGAGTTGTATGAAAGCATGCGCGGAACGGTTAAAATGGACAAGTTCGAAATAATAAATCCCGTTGTACAACAAACCGGTACAATGGCAGTCCTGACCTACAATCTCCACTCATACTCAGGGGAAACGCTCTGGAAAGAGAATTGCACAGAAGTGTACAGGCTTGAAGAAAACAACGAGTGGAAAATCATCCACAGCCACTGGTCGTTGACAAAGCCTTCTATGGATTAATTGCACTCTCACATCTTATAGTCTGGTTATGGATAAAATATTAACATTCACTGACAGACAGGCCTTTCGGGAATGGCTTGGCAGGTATGGGACAGAGAGCGATGGCATTTGGTTGCTTTTCAGCAAGACAGAGGACCTTGTGACGCTTTCTGCGGCAGATGCATTGGAAGAGGCACTCTGTCACGGATGGATAGACGGACAAGTACAATCCATTGACGAAAAGAGCTATAAAAAGTATTTTGCGCGGCGTCTGCCTGACAGCAAATGGTCTGTAAAAAACAAGGGGCTGGCACAGACTCTTATAGAAAAGGGGTTAGTGACACGGCAGGGTTTGGAAGCCATAGAACGTGCGAAGAAAAACGGCTCATGGGATAATGCCGGACGCCCCATCATTGACGATGAACTAATAGAGAGCTTCAGGGAAATCATTCAGCCGTATGAGCCTGCTTATAGCAACTTACTGGCCATGTCGCATTCTGTACAACGCACGTATACAGGCTTTTATCTTGATGCCAAATCTGACAAGACACGTCAGACCCGGCTGGAAAAGATAATTGACAGGCTTAACAGGAATTTGAAGCCAATGTGATGTAAATAATTCATGTAACGATTTTAAAAAAATAATGTAACCACCTTAAGTTATGATCACAAAACCTGACAAATCAAAAGAAATAACAACATCAATTAATCTCTTAAACGAAAGACTTCATTTTGAGGGAAGTGTAAATGGGAATGACCCAATCTCAATTGATTACATACCACCGTTAGGGGAAAATCTTGGATACACCTCTCTCGAGTTATTACTCCTTAGTCTTTCCTCCTGTCTTGGTAGCTCAGCTCTTATCTTCCTTAGAAGAATGAATAAAACTATCACAGGATTTGAAATTATTAGCAGTGGAATTCGCAAGGAAGAACATCCGACAGGATTTAAAACCATTACGCTTCAGCTTGTGGTCAAATCCCATGACGTAACATCTGAAGATCTCGATAAAGTGATTAAACTGTCAGAAGAGACTTACTGCCCGGTGTGGTCAATGATCAAAGGGAATGTTGATATCAAAGTAGAGTATACTATTGATTAGAAACAAAACAGGTATCTTCTAATATGATTTCATATTTCCATTAATCGTTTTTGCAGTTGTTCGGCCAATGCGCCGTCAGGGCAAACCAATTCCATTCATAAATTAGAGCGGCAATCCTTTTGAGGGAGTATGCAGACACTCACTGTGTAAGTCCTGGATGTGCCCTGGCACATTTCGTATTAGGATGCGGGCATTGGAAATATGAATTGATACCTCCACATCTATGTTGAGATAGTCTCAATGAAAGTGAGACTCTTTTTAAGGGAATGTGAAACTTCCTGGCTGGTAAATGAGACTCCGGACTCTCGCCCATCCGATAGCTTTGCTCAAAGTTTAAAGTCAAGGCATTATGGAAAGTTCAACTACCTGCAAACCCTTCAAATTCTTCTATACCCATTTTATGAATCATATTAAAAGAAAAGCACAAATCTCTATTTTATTAATTGTAATATGCTCCTCAAAGTTATTATGCCAGGCTGAGAACAACCTTTCATCAAAAGATAAACTCTATGGATTATCATTACTCTGGAAAGAGGTTAGTTACAACTTTGCATTTTTCCATCAAGTCCCTGACCTTAACTGGGATAGCTGTTATCAGGCTTACATACCGAGAGTGATGGAATCAGCAAATGACTGGGATTACTATTTAGAATTGCAAAGATTCATCTCCTTGCTGCAGGACGGACACACACGCGTTTTCCCTCCCGAGAAGTTACGAAATAAATACTATGGTACGGCAACCAAACAGATAACAACCCGGCTTATTGATGGCAGAGTCATAGTTACCAGGGTATTACAGGACTCTCTCAAGGCGAGGGGTTTTAAGCAGGGAATGGAAATCGTAGCTGTCGATAATATGGATGTAATAAAGTATGCCAACAAATACGTGGCTCCGTATGTATATGCTTCCACACCGCAATACCGGCAGCTGGAAGTTTTCGGTGAGTATTTGTTGAGCGGCAGTACAAGTGTGCCCACTAATATCCAACTTCAGGATACAGAGGGTAATAAGCTAACCTGTAATTTATTCCGTGAGCCATGGATTATGGAAAAAGAAATGCTTCTGGGTGAACAGATGGCCTACATAGTTCTTCCTGAAAATATTGGATATCTGAAAATCAATAATTTCGTTGTAAATGAGAGTTTCAGGTCAACATTTGATTCAATATTTAAAAAAGTACTGCTTACTGATAAGCTGATAATTGATGTCAGGGATAACATAGGCGGAACCACAGAAAATATACTATACGTCCTTAAACATTTCACGGATAAAAACTTCAAATCCACAAAGTGGAGAAGCCCTGAAAATATTGCAGCACACAGGTCATGGGGCAGCGGTATAGAGTGGTTTGAAGACAATGGATACGAGGTGACTCCATTTGAAAGCATAAATATCTATTCAAAGCCGATAGATGTTCTTACAGATGAAGGCACTTTTTCATGCGCCGAAGATTTTTGTGTCGAATTCCTTACTATGGAACGAGGTAAGCTCATTGGTACCAAAACAGCGGGAAGCAGCGGTAATCCACTTATAATTGATCTACCGGGTGGCGGTACAGCACTTATTTGTGCGAAACAGGATTTCTTCCCTGATGGCAGAGAATATGTTGGTTTTGGAATAACACCTGACATTGAGGTTAAAACTACAATAACAGATATTCTGGAAAACAAAGATCCTGTCCTGGAGATGGCCTGTAGAGATCTCTCGAAAACGCCTGGTTTATAGCTGGCTCTATTGGGGAAAAAAGGTCTGGAACCGGTAATGATTGCTCATTTCTCAACTGACATAATAATATATGTCTGTTTACCCTCTATATCACTTATTAAGTAATAATAATCCGTAATAATACAAAAGCCTCTCCGTGCTACACAAATACATATCCGGTTGTTCAATGATTAAAAAAAGTGTCTCCATATTCATCCTGCTTATGACAGGTTTCATCTCATATGGTCAGAAGGATAATGAGTATCAGGTTTACGCTCTTAAATTCAACGAGTCCGGTTTTATGCAGGTTCGGGATATTGCTGTTGGGACCACTATAAAAGACAGCGTGAGGGTATGCAATATGTTTTGGTTCCTGCAAGGAACAAATGGCAGGAATATCCTGGTTGATGCCGGATTCATTGACTCAACAAAGATCACGGATAGTCATTATGAGCGACCAGATAATGTGTTAAAGAGAATCAACATATCCCCGTCTGATATAACAGATATAATCATTACACATCCTCATCCAGATCATATCGGAGGAATAGTTCTTTTCCCGGATGCTAAGGTATGGATGCAAAGAGAGGACTGCTGTTATTTTGTTGGAGGGGCCTGGCAGAAAAACGGATCATCAATGGAATTTACCGGAAGCGATGTCCGTAACATAATAGAGATCAGCTTACAGGGTAGATTAGAACTGATTGAAGGTGATAATATTGAAATTATTCCGGGGATAAAGGTTTTTACAGGTTCAAGGCATACCTGGGAAAATCAATATTTACTTGTAAACCCTGAATCAAAGACAAACAGGATCCTGATAGCCTCAGATGCAATCTGGTTTTATTTCAATTTGACCAACCTGCTGCCAATTCCTACATATACATTTGATCCTAAGGCTTACGTAGAGGCCATGCAAAGGATGAAAACAATGGTTACAAACCCTGATTATATAGTCCCTGGGCATGATGATCTGGTATTCTCGAAATTTCCGGAGGTATGCAAGGGAGTGGTGAAAATAGGGAAATAACAAGATAATAAAAGCAATCCGGAAAAATAGAGTCCGTAAGACTCACCATGGATAAAATCCGCGAGGAAGCGGAAACATTCCGGAGAGAACACATCTTCACCCCAGACCTTCCGGTAGACATTGAACATGTGATAGAAGCAACTAAGGGAATCAGGATTATTCCCATGGAAAGTCTTCAAAAGCATTGTGATATGAAGGTATTAAAATTCGGAATGTTTAATTGTTCCCAAATCCCAATAAAGTCAAGAGTATTCCTGTTTCTAAGCCAGCAGGAAATAACGTTTACAGAACTTTCATGACCTATTATTGTTTATCTTACATAATACAAAAAACAGACACTTTGCTTTTTCAATAAATAACGGAATTTTAAACACGGGTAAAAGCTAAATTTGCGGGATGTT
>CALMRD010000251.1 GCA_937871625.1 uncultured Bacteroidales bacterium
GCACAGAGCCGGATCATGATGGATGGCATCTTTTATGTCATACCTAATAGATATATTTACATGTGACAAGTCTGACTGTGAAGCTGTACGGGAAATATCAGGAGGGTGCTGCCGGGGCCGCGCAACCATGGCGGCCGCAGGGGCCTCAGCTGCAGAATCAAATGCCTAGCCGGTGGTGGTGTGGTCGCCTGATCTTGATGCTTATAATGGTAACGGCAGGCCTCACCTCCGTGGGTCAGACATTTCCCTTCAGGGAGTATACCTCCGATGACGGGCTGCCGCAGACACAGTCGACCAACGTGGTGCAGGACAGCCGCGGATTTTTATGGATACCTACCCGAAACGGGCTGGCACGGTTTGACGGCCATACTTTCATCTCATACCTGCGGAAGGACGGGCTGCCTTCAAACCTGGTGACAGGCGTTACGGAGGACAGGGCCGGGATCATCTGGGCCGTAACGGTCAACGGGCTGGCACGGTTCAACGGAAAGAGCTTCGTCGGCTACCCTCTTCCCGATTCCATGGGAATAAAACATATATCAATGGGTTGCACTGGCCGGGATACCGCATCGTTTTTTCTCTCTGGCTCCATCGACTATAATGAAAGAGTAATCCTCTTCTTCGAAAACGGCAGATACTGGAACTTCACCTCCATGTTTCCGGTAATGCACGGTCGCAACCTCCAGCCCGTCGCCGCCGATCCTCTCAGCAAGATATTGTACCTTATCAACGTGAAGAGGGAGGTCTATGCCTATCATGACGGCTCTCTGACACTGATACATGAGGGTCCGGCAACAAAAGTGAACCTCGCCGGAGATAACCCGCTGTTCATCAATGAGCCTGATACTCTCATCCACAGTGTCTATCCCTTCCACTGGGAGGGAGGAAGACTGGCATTCAACTTCATTGACCGTGAGGGTACGGAATGGATCGGCACCGAGACCAGCATTTACCGTCTGATGTCGGATGCATTCGTGGAGTACGACAAACAGAACGGCCTGCCCGATGAGAGCTGGGCCATGGCAGCCGACCCCAAAGGAGGCCTCTGGATCGGGTCGGTCTACGGGGAGCTGAAATTCTTTGACGGAAAAGAATTTACTGAAATATATGACTTTCAACATATTTACGGCGGTACCGCTGCCTTCTTCAGGGGGAGCACCACCATGTCGAACGGAGAGGTATGGCTATCGACGGATCACGGGGTGATAATATGGGACGGCACCCGTTTCAGGAAGTCCGAACTGCTGCCTGACAACCTGCAGATATGCATTATATACGAGGATCCCGTTGACAGAAGCATACTGGTGGGAGCCGACATGGGTCTTTTTCACCTCAAGGGGGAAAAGGTGACTTTTTACCAGGAGATGTCATGGCCTGACTACGGAATAGTGGAGGGCATCGCCCGGGACCATAACGGCAACTACTGGCTGGCGGGTCATTACGGTGTGGTCTTTTTCGACGGAAAGAACTTCGTGCCCTTCCGCGATGCCCCGGCGCCGGCCGAGATGGTCTGGGGAGTGGTATGTGACCAAAAGGGTAATATCTGGAGCGCGGGATCCGACGGGCTCTTCATATGCAATCCCAATGAGCCTGCCTTCAACCCCGCCCTGCCGGAGGGTGTCAACCTCCCTGCCAGTGTCATCCGCGATCTCGGGGGCGGTAAGCTGCTTATCGGACGGATGGTGGATATCTGTATCATTGATCTTGTAAAGTATTATTCCGGCAAGCCTGACTATTACAAAATCATAGGACGCAGTGCAGGCTTCACCGGCAACGACTGCCAGGACAACGGAATGGTCAGGGATGCAAGTGGCATATGGTGGATCCTTACTTCAGACAAGCTGATCCGCTTTGACCCTGACAGAATCGTCTCCAACGGGCGTCCGCCGCTCTGTCATATCACATCAGTAGAGACCCAGGCAGAGTCCTCTGACTGGGTAACCATAATGGATACGGCACTTTTTTATGACACTGCCAACCTGATAAAGATCAAGGGTCGGAACAACAACATCAGGATAAATTATACCGGCATCTCCACAAGGAATACCGAGGAGATAACCTTCCAGTACAGGATGGCCGGTCTTGACGACAACTGGTCGACGAAGACCGTGTCAAATCGGGTTACCTACAACGACCTGTCTCCGGGCAGATACCTCTTCGAGCTACTCTCCATCAATGCTGACGGGGTGGTGTCAGAGAATCCCGACACCCTGGCGATAACGGTTGTACCCACTTTCATTCAGTCGAACTTTGCGCGTATAACATTCACCCTTTTGGGACTCGCGCTGCTGGTACTCCTGGTGTGGCGTATCCGTCGCCGGGTCATAGAGATCAGGGTTGAGGAAGCGCGCCGGCAGGCAGAGAGCTACCGGCTGCAGCTCAACTCGGTTATCCGGCAGTTCGACCCTCATTTCACCTTCAACGCCGTCACATCCGTCGGCTCGCTTATCATGAAAGGAGAGAAGGAGAAGGCCTATAACTATTTCATCAAACTCTCCCACCTGTTGCGGTCGGTGCTTACCGACAGTGCCGTGCTGCTAAAGCCGCTGGAGCAGGAGCTGGAGTTTGTGACCCGGTACTGTGAGCTTCAGAAGCTCCGCTACAGCAACCGGTTTGACTACAGAATCACTGTCGATCCAAACGTTGACCTGAAGACTCAGGTTCCAAAGATGATCATACAGTCCTTTGCGGAAAACGCCCTGAAGCATGGCCTTGAGAACAAGAAGGGTAAGGGGCTCCTGGAGATAAAGGTAACCAGCCTGCCCGGTGGCACGGAGGTAACGGTGCGTGACAACGGCATAGGCCGTGCTGCCGCATCAGCAGTTCATACACGGGGGGCAGGCACCGGGCTGAAGAACATAGCGAGCATCATTGAGATGATCAACAAGGCCAACAGTGAGAAGATAACCTTCAAGCTCACAGACCTTGACAACGACGGCATGGCGGCAGGCACGGAGGTGAGGGTCTTCCTGCCCTCAGGCTTCTCCGTCATCCTACCCGGAGAAACTGACCCAATTTCTAAATAACAGCCACAGGAAATGAATAAAGAGATAATAAGAGCGATGGTCGTTGAAGACGAACAGGAGGCCCTTGACCTGCTGTCGGGACTGCTGGAGGCGACAGGCATGGCCACTGTCGTGGCAGCAACAACAGACCCCTTTGAAGCCGTGGGACTGATCACAATGCATGAACCCGACATGCTCTTTCTTGACATCCGCATGCCCGGCATGTCCGGGTTCGATATCCTTACGGAGCTCCGGACGCTCAACAACTGCAATCCGCATGTGGTCTTTACAACGGCACATGACGAGTACGCGATAAAAGCTTTCGACTATGCCGCATTCGACTACCTGCTCAAGCCCATTGATCCGGATCGTCTGCGTGAGACGCTGGAGCGGTTTACGAATAACGGGAAAAAAGGGGCGCTGGAACGGTCGGAAGCCCTGTTCGAAAATGAGAAGATACTCATTTTCCGGGGAGTATCCGGCGTAACATTCATTGATACTGACGAAGTGGTCTATATCACGGCCGACGGTAACTATTCACATTTCCAGTTCATAACCGGGAGAACGGAAACAGTGACGGCGCTGCTGGGAGCTCTTGAGGGGCACCTGGGCAAACAGTTCTTCAGGACCGGCAGGTCGTGCATAATCAATACATCCTATCTGGCCCGCATCGACATAAGGCAGCAGCAATGCGTCTTCATGAAGGGGGAGAAGGAGTACAGGTGCGAGATCTCGCGTGACAAGATAAAAGTGCTGATGGATCATATGAAGAACCATATACCAGGCATCTAAAAATTTAACCCATATACAGATCACCACCCAAAATGGCCTCTTCGTACTTTAGATGCCGCCGTTTATACAAAGCCCGGGAAATAGCTTTGGGATTGTTTATTTTTATTCAATCTTTACTCCTGTTAAATTCAATTAAGGCAGAATAGGGTTTTAAATTGAAAGACAATGACAGGTGGTTCTTCCCCCCATTTCCCTGTCATGCCACACAGATCGGGTTGCTTCACGCATCAAAAACAGGTCTGTGTGGCGCGTCTTTTATGGAGGTCCATCAGGACCCGAAGCCTCCCGATCTGTGTTACGCGTCTTTATAAGGGGGCGATCTCAGTATCAGGTGCCCCTTCAGCGTTTGCTATTTTTCGATCTTCATAACCCACACATAATCTGACGGCGGACTCTTCCTCAATCGAGGTGCAGTATACACGGTGAATGAATTCTCTCCGTTCTTCCAGCTGCACCGCGTGTCCGAACCGAGCATCGTAACCTTTGCTCCCGCAGGCAGTGTCACTCCGCTCATTGTCAATGATGCCGGCATTGCTTCACCCTCGTCAGCCATATAGAAGAGATACAAGGTATCGTCACCCTTCCTGTTGATGCATACCTTGCCATCCTTGTACGGGGCCATCGCCCTGGTACCGTAAATGGCTTCACCGTTAGTCTTCATCCACCTGCCCATCTCTGCCAGGAGGGTATAGGCTCCCTCCGGCCATGTGCCGTCGGGTGCCGGTCCTATGTTAAGCAGCAGGTTGCCTCCCTTGACCACGATATCCACCAGCAGCTGCACCGCCGCGCGGGCAGGCATGAATTTCGGGTCGGGCACCCATGCCCATCCGCCACCGGCTATTATACATGATTCCCACGGATATGGCAGCGCCTTCTCCGGCACCCGGTTCTCGGGGGTGAGGTAGTTCTGGTTCTTGCCGTGGACAGCCCTGTCTACCACTATCATTCCGGGCTGGACGGCACGTACCTTCTCCACCAGCTCATCCATGCGTATGTCCTGGCTCTGGGTGCGTACAAACCTGCTTTCAGGTGCTGTCAGATATCTAAGCTCCTGCTCCTCACTCATCTTCTGCACCCATCCGCCGTCGAGCCACAGTATGTCAACCTTGCCGTAGTCGCCTCCGACAAGCTCCATTATCTGGCCGTGGGTGAAATCCACGAATTTTTCCCACCTTTCGGGGTAATTTTTGATGTTGTAGTTTACATTCCTGTCCGGGGTGGCGAAGTTGGGCCACCAGTAATACTCGCTGTGCCAGTCGGGTTTGGAGAAGTAGGCTCCTGTCCAGAAGCCCTGCTCACGGAAGGCGGTGAAGATCTCCTTCGTCACGTTGGCGCGGGGATTGACACTGAAGGGGCACTCCTGGTGAGTGATCCTGTAGTCTGTCAGCCTGGTGTCGAACATCGAGAAGCCGTCATGATGCTTGGTGGTGAAGATGACATACTTCATCCCTGCATCCCTGGCTGCTGCCGCCCATTTTTCGGGGTTGAAGCCTACAGGATTGAAGCTCAGCTTAAGGGCCTCATACTGCTTTTTGTACTCTATGTAATCAGGATTCTTACGCCGGCACCATCCGACATCTTCGGCACAGATAGACCACGATTCCACAATCCCCCACTGGCTGTAGGGTCCCCAGTGCATCAGCAGGCCGAATTTCAGATCCTGCCACTCTTCAAGCTTCTGCAGTACCAGAGGGTCGGTCTCCGGCACATATCTCTCATCATGTTCCTGAGCTGCCAATCCGGCCATCGCGGCCGTCATCATCAACATTAAAAAGTATCTTTTCATTAG
>CALMRD010000252.1 GCA_937871625.1 uncultured Bacteroidales bacterium
GTCATCAGACCTCCCTGACCAGCGTCGCAGCGGCAGCCTCGCTTCGTCTCGGGCTACGCATGATGATGTTGTCTGACCCGTCGCCGGGACCTATTAGGATCCTCATCCTGACCTTGTCGGCTCCCTCCATCTGTACCTCATTTGCAGGTAATTCGGAATTGTTGTTGATTTTCATAACAGATGCCTTTATGCTGTTTTCAAATATAAATTTAAGAAAGAAACCGCTTCCGGCAAAAATTGTTTTGCTTTCAGGCATCGGAATTTATTAACTTTAAGCACGTATGAGCAACTAACAGTTTAGCAATGAAACCCGTATGAGCAAAAATTCATGTAAGGATATGATAATTGCCTTTCATGCAGGTTCCATTCGGCCAATAAAATAAAAAATCAATAATCGAATGAAAAAGATCATACACCTCTCTGACCTGCATATAGGTTACCGCGACTGCGGAAAGAAGTTTCGCACGATTGTCGATAATATCGCCTTCCTCAGGCAGCCGGCAGAGAACTACATAGTTATTATCACCGGCGATATCCAGGATAATGCCAATGAACCCTCTCATACGGAGGAGGCGCTGGAGGAGCTGGGCAGGCTGAAAGCACAGGGCTATACAGTACTGCTTGTTCCGGGCAACCACGACTACGGCACCGGATCGATGGGTAATCCTGATTATGTGCCACTCTTCAAGGAGAGGTTCTACGGTAGCCGGGAGGTTATCTATCCGAAGCTTGATATCATCGATGAGGTGGCATTCATCGGGCTCGACTCCACGGCTGAGGAGCTGAACTGGCATGACCGCATTCTCTCGGAGGGCGAGCTGGGCAAAGAGCAGCTGAAACGGCTCACCATACTGCTTGAAGGTCCGTCGGTGGCTGAGAGGAAAAAGGTAGTTTATATGCACCACCATCCGTTTGACTTCAAGATCGGGAGGCAGCTGCGTGACAGCGAGGAGCTGAGGGAGGTTATTGAAAACAGGGTCGACATGCTGCTCTTCGGGCATTACCACCGGAACCGCACCACGGCGGGTAAGGTATACCACGGCGTATGGGGCATACCCAGGTGCTACAATGCCGGCAGCTCAACGCACAAGAACGGGAACATAGGTTTTCACAGGGTAATAGACCTTTCCAATCCTGATCCCGGGATGGACTATGATGGGGCTTTTATTCAGGCAATAGGCAGCAGGCAATAGGCAGTAGTGCTATGTAAGGCCGGGAAGGCGTTTGCGGAAGAAGGCGAGGACAAGCACAGCCGCCACCAGCACCATTGCGACAGCCGCTGTGATGAAGATTGACCTTACGTCGGCTGACCGCTTTATCATTATTCCAATGAATGCCCAAACCACTGCAAGTCCTATGTACGGATTGTCAAGTCGCCATATTGCCAGAGCCACCAGCAGGGTGCCGACGAGGATCATGATGATGGTCCATGTCTCTTCAGAGAGACCGAAACCGCCCCATCCATAATTCACCAGGAGGGCAGTAACGTTGGCGATGATGGCAATGCAGATCCATCCCAGATAGACGCCGAAGGCCGCCTTGAACAATCCGTGTGGAAGATCCTTAATGAAAACATTGATCCAGATAAGTCCTATCAGCAATCCTGCCATCAGTATCAGCGACATCGGCAGCCTTCCGTAATGCCATGCCACGATCCAGAGACCGTTGAAGATACAGGTGAGGCCGAAGAGCCACCCTATCTGTGCTATCACAGCCTGGTGTGATGTGGTAAACTGCGCCACACAAAAGGCTATCAGCAGGATATAGATGACACCCCAGATTGAGAAGGTGATCCCTGCCGGAACAAATAGGTTGGGGTAGGCATCGGACAGTTCGCCGGTGGTTTTTCCGTTGAGAGGAAGTGCATTTGCCAGATAGTTCATGACTATCATGCCTGCGAAAAGGAATAGGTTGAGATATTTCATGACAGATGAATATTTGTGACCTCTACCCCATGCTTCCACTTTGTGCAAAAATCAGGATTGATGGTCTGTACATTCTTTAAATATCGAATATCACCAGTAAATGTAATTATTCTTTTGTCTTGTTCTCTTCCGGGCGGCACAGATACCATCTGTCATGCTGCAGTTCATGCTTGAGAATATACTGCTCACCGGAGGCTGTATTTACCTTGAAATAATCAGAGACAGGATGTTTCTGTTCAGCGTCCCACTGGTACCAGCGGTCGAGGATCTCCTTTACCTCATAGCGTACTCCCTGCCACATGAAACACTTTGGGTATTCATCAGCCTTGTACCCGGAGTAGCACTCTGTCTTTATGGAAATCAGCTCTTTCATTGTACCAGGCAATTAGGGATTGATTATTACGGTATTGCCCACGCCGAGTTCAACAAAACCGTCGCCAAATTTTTCCCTGATGAGGTTTATCTGTCTCTCTCCCGTACAGTGGGTGGCTCCGCACTTAACGACTCCCAGGGATTTCATCCCGGCAATGATGTCATTCATCTCGTCATCAGTTTTGTTCATCAGGTGGAAACCACCGAAGACCATGTAAATGTTCTTGTCGAATGAAGACTTGATATCTCTAAGCATGCCAACGATACCTGGATGTGAGCATCCGGTCATTACCACCAATCCTTTCTTCGTGTCCAGCACCAGCACCTGCTCAGACAGGGGGAAGTCAAACACTCCCGAAGTGTACAGATGGTCACATATTGCTGCAGGTTCTCTGACCATAAAGGGTTTGAGCCCCAACCCGGCCATACTCTGTATGAATGTCTCCTGAAAATCGTGGGGCATGATGACGGGTATGCCGGTTTTCATCTCTGCAAAGGCAGATATCCCACCGGTGTGATCGCGGTGTTCATGTGACAGTACGACAGCATCTATCCCCGAGGCATTGAGCTCCATCATGCCGAAGTTGGATTTAAAGATAGCAGGACGAGTTCCTGTATCAAAGAGGACCGTCTTTGCGGGGCCTTCGATCAGGATCGAATAGCCCCAGTCAGCAGTCATGCCCCTGGTATGAACATAGTTGTCGTAGATCACGCTGACAGTGACCGGCTCTGTGATACCGCTGGTGGCTGTCACGCCCTCAAGGCATGTCGGATCATTGAGGTAGGGGTAATCCTGTGCGCAGAGTGTGACAGGCAGCAACAGCAATACCGTCAGCAAAACAGGAAGCTCTCGTGTTTTCATATATCAAAGTTACGGTATTATTAAAATGAAGTCAACATATGGTAATAGTCAGCATAGGGGCGAGCATTAAGTCCCGATATACCATGCCGGGACAGGGAGCAGCGGAGCTGCAGATATTACCCTCTCTTTTTCTTGCGGTGATCACAGATGTTGAGGAACAGAGAGATTGCCAGGGCGGCGAGGAAGCCGTAAAGAGTGGCGTTGTCGACCGCCGTCTGGTTGACATCGAGCCCGGTCAGACGGTCAACAAGGTACTTGATATATGATGCAGGAAGGTCTGTTTTGCCAAGCCTGTACAGGATATTGAAATGCCAGTCGGTCAGCGGGCAGTATCCGGGAACACCGACAATCAGTC
>CALMRD010000253.1 GCA_937871625.1 uncultured Bacteroidales bacterium
ACCTGCCCTACTCCGTCGAGGTGAAGGAGAACTACGAGAATTATGTTAAGTACGAAGTGTATGACGCGTCAGTGCGCGAAGAGTGCATTGCAGTGGCCCTCGGAGCATGGCGAGCCCTCGACGCTGTGGATGCGGGGCGCGTTGATATGAAAGCCGACAGGAACGGCAGGATATGCTTCATAGAGGCTAACCCCCTGGCCGGACTAAACCCGGTACACTCCGATCTTCCCATGCTCTCACGTATGAACGGCATGGCCTTTGACACTCTTATCAAGCTGATAATGGATTCCGCAAAAAAGCGTCACGGACTTTCATGATGGACGGAAAATGCCTGATAATATACAATGAACCAGCACCGGACGCCCTGCCGGACGAGCTTGACGTCATCGACCAGGTGAATTTCATCGAGTCGACGCTTAAAAAGATTGGCATCAGCGCACAGCGAAGAGGCATCACTGAGGATTTCTTCAGCGAGGTTGCCATGATAGCGAAAGAGGACTATGACTTTGTCTTCAACCTGGCGGAGGCGGTCGGACAGAGGGCTGAGATACTCTATTTCATCCCCGCCCTGCTCAACATGCATCACATACCATATACCGGATGCTCCGTGGAAGCCGCTTTCCTCTCAGGCAGCAAGGTCCTCGCACGTCAGATAATGAGGGCCCACGGCATACCTGTAGCTGGTGGATACAAAATTACAGAAGCTTCCGGCCTGGTGCCGGGTAGAAAATATATCCTCAAACCAGTATGGGAAGACGGCTCACTGGGTATCACCGAAGAGTCGGTATTCATTTTTGACGGCTCCATTCCAGGTATATTGAATGGTAAGGATGACAGCCACTGGTTTATCGAAGAGTTCATCGAGGGAAGAGAGTTTAATGTAAGCGTTAAATCGGGCCCTGACGGCCCCATGATGCTGCCTCCCGCTGAGATTGTCTTTGATAATTACCCTGATGACATACCCCGGATCGTCAGCTATAAGGCAAAATGGGAGGAGGATACTTTTCAGTACCACAGCAGCAGACGCTGTTTTCCCGATGACCTGAGCATCAACCTTCTCAACAAGCTGGAGGAAACGGTAATGGCATGCTGGAATACATTCGCACTCAGGGGATATGCCCGGGTGGATATGCGCGTTGATGCCGCTGAAAACGTTTACGTGCTGGAGATCAATGCCAACCCATGTATCTCCCCCGATGGTGGATTTATAGCGGCAGCCCTTCATGCCGGTCAAAGCCATGAGGAGATAATTGGTGATATAATCCGTGACCTGAACCGTTGAAGCTATGACTGAAATTTCCTTTGAGATAACCCGTGCCGACAGGGCAGCTCTCGAAAAAATACTCTCATCATCCGGATACTTCTATGACTTTGAGATAGAGGTAGCTCTTTCTCTCGCCGATGAAACGACTGAAAAAGGCCAGGAGAGCAGCGGTTACCACTGGGTACGCCTCCTTGAGAACGGTGAGGTTGTCGGTTTTGCATGCTTCGGGCCCAATCCGTCGTCAGTGCACTCATGGGATCTCTATTGGATAGCAATCCAGGAGGAACATAGACAGAAGCACTACGGATCTGTCATTCTGAAAAACGCCGAAGAGCGTATCAGCTTCATGAAAGGAAAAATTGTCTGGATCGAGACCTCAGGGAGGCCTCTGTACGAACCGACAAGGCACTTTTATCTCAAAAACGGATATGAGCTTGCGGCCACACTGCGTGAGTTCTACGGCCCCGGCGACGATAAACTTGTCTACCGCAAAGTATTATGAAAGGTCTCTGGTCAATCCTGCTGCTTATTGTTTCCAACTCATTTATGACAATTGCCTGGTACGGGCACCTCAAATATCAGAACATATCAAAGAATGCGTTGCTGGGTCTTGCGGGCATTGTATTGGCCAGCTGGGGAATAGCCCTGTTTGAGTATTTCTTCCAGGTGCCTGCCAACAGGATTGGCTATCGCGGGACTGGAGGGCCATTCTCACTGGTTGAGCTGAAGCTGATCCAGGAGATCATTTCAATATCGGTATTTGTGCTCTTCACCCTGCTCTTTTTTCGGACAGAGTCTTTCAGGCTCAATCATCTTTTTGCCTTTCTCTGCATCATGGGAGCAGTTTACTTCACCTTCAGAGGCTAACCAGCACCTCGCAGGTTTTTCGGATATCAGCCTCACTCAGATCGAGATGGGTAACGAACCTGATGCTCCTATCCCCTGTTTTCAGTGCCAGTATTCCGTTTTCCCTGAGTTTGTCAAGGAAATCCGCGGCCTTCATTCCATCTGTCAGGGTAAAGATGATCAGGTTGGTGCCGCCATAACTGACGGATTCTACCAGGCTACACTGCCCCAAAGCTTTAGCGATGTCTTCAGCACTGCGGTGGTCTTCTGAAAGACGCTCCACGTTGTTACGCAGTGCGTAGATGCCTGCCGCCGCAATATATCCGGCCTGCCGCATCGCTCCACCCAGGACCTTCCTGATCCGTTGCCCCTGCCTTATGAAATCCCTGTTTCCGAGCAGCACAGAACCAACCGGGGCACCCAGTCCCTTTGAGAGACATATGGAGATCGAATCAAACAGTGCACCGTACTCCCCGGGCTTCCTGCCGTCGGCAGTCATGGCGTTGAACAGCCTGGCACCGTCGAGGTGATAACCGAGACCGTGCCTGTCGCAGAGCTCCCTGATACTCACCAATTCATCAAAGTCCCAGCAGGCCCCGGCACCCCTGTTGACAGTATTCTCCACCTCTACCAGGCGGGTATATGCCTTGTGGCAGTCGTTGGGATTGTTGATATACTTCGCCACATCTTCAGCGGTGAATGTGCCGTTATCAGAGTCAATGAGCGCTACCGAAGCCCCGGAATTGAAGGCCACACCTCCCCCTTCAAACTGGTAGATATGTGCCAGCCGGCTGCAGATGACCTCATCACCGGGACGGGTATGAGCCTTAATGGCAATCTGGTTGGTCATCGTTCCGGAAGGGCAGTATATGGCTGCCTCCATGCCGAACATGTCAGCAGCCATCTCCTCAAGTTCATTCACCATAGGGTCTTCACCGAAGACCATGTCACCCACACTGGCTCTCATCATAAAGTCAAGCATTGCAGGGGAGGGCCTGGTGACGGTATCGCTTCTCAGGTCAATCATAGCAATCAAAATTTGTGGTTCTAATATACTTGTTTTTTGATCCGTCGCCCAGGAGATAGGGCAGTTCACTTAAAAATGAATATATTTAGCCATGTTCCGTTCTATTTGGAGACTATGCAGGTAAAGATCGAGGCAGGCTGGAAAGAGAGACTGAAGGATGAATTCAGCAGCGATTATTTTGCAACGCTGACCGATTTTGTACGGGAGGAGTACCGCACCCGACAGGTCTTCCCGCCAGCCGGAAAGATATTCAATGCCTTTGACCTCTGTCCGTTTGACAGGGTGAAGGTGGTCATCATCGGACAGGATCCCTATCACAACCTTGGCCAGGCCCACGGACTCTGTTTTTCTGTTACCGACGGCACCGAGTTCCCTCCGAGCCTTGTCAATATCTTTAAGGAGCTGAACCGTGATCTCGGCATTCCCTTTCCGCAGTCGGGAAACCTTGAGCGTTGGGCAGGGCAGGGAGTGCTTCTCCTCAATGCCATACTGACCGTGAGGGCACATCAGGCTCTCTCACACCAGAACAGGGGCTGGGAAAGGTTTACCGACGCCGCCATCAGCGCGCTGAACCGTGACCGTGAGAACCTGGTGTTTATGTTATGGGGCAACTATGCCCAGAACAAGGGTGCATCGATAGATCCTTCAAGGCATCTCATCCTCAGGACCGTGCACCCCTCACCCCTCTCCGCTTCCCGCGGTTTCTTCGGATGCTCGCATTTCAGCAGGTGCAATCAGTGGCTTATCTCCAGGGGTATTGAGCCAGTACAGTGGTAATCAAGAACGGAGACCGCGCTCAATGACCTCCAGGATAATATCGCGGGACTCAAACCCGACTGACATCCTGATCATTCCGGGTTCCGGGTATTTTGTCCCCCAGACAGCTTCTACCGGCATAAGTATGGTGTGAGAGTCACCCAGTGTTGGTATGAGCCTGATGTCCGGATAGACAGAGGCTATGAACCTGTCACGACTCTGCCTCTTCTCCTCAGGAGTGTCACCGGCAAGGTCGAATGTGACCATCGCACCGTATCCCCTTCCTCCGGTAATGTCCCTGCAAACGGTATGGGTAGGGTGAGTTCCGAGACCGGGATAGAGAACCGTGCCGATACGTCCGGAAGCATCGAGTAGCTCTGCCACAGCCCGGGCATTTTCGCATTGCTGCGTGAAGCGCAGGTCGAGGGAGGCGAGCTGAGTCTGCAACCTGTATGCATCATCCGGGGAGAGCATATGACCTATGAACTTGCGATACTCTATCGCACTGTGCAACAGCTCACTGTCGTTGCCGCATATAACTCCGGCTGTGAGATTGCCGTGACCAGACAGGTATTTGGTGGCACTGTGGATCACCAGGTCAGCACCGTCATCAAGAGGCTTCCACAAGAGGGGCGTCGCAAAGGTGTTGTCAACGATGACCCTGGCACCATGTTTTTTTGCCATGGAAATGATACGGCGTCCGTCGGCAACAATAAGAAGGGGATTGGAGATGGGTTCGAAGTATAAAATGTCCGGTTTCATCTCACCCAGCATCCTCTCAAGCATCTCATAGTCATAATCGTTCCCTGTGGGGCTGAAGAAGCTAACTCCCTGTCCCCTGCGCCTTATCAGTATGCTGTTGATGTACGAAAGCGTACCGCCATATATCTCGGAGAAGAAGAGCCAGTTACCCCTGCTGCCCGCCTCCTGGAAGATGGAGAGCGCTATGTCTATGGCAGCCATGCCCGACTGAGCCAGCAGGGCCCACCGGGAGCCCTCAACGGCCATGATGGCCTCCTCAGCCGCTACCACTGTAGGATTTCGGTAACGGGAATAGATGTAGAGATCAGGTTCCCTCTCGTGTGATGTCTCCGCGGCAAAGGCGCCGGAAGTTGTATCGGCTGTCGGCAGCTCAAAGCCGGCATCGCGATAGACCGGAGTCCTGACGCTGTTTATCTCTCTCTTTTTCATCTTTCACTTTCGTTGGCAAAGTGTTCTTTTATTGTATTTCTGATATTGACGGGATGGAAATCGCAGTAGAAAAGCAGCCTGTCTGCCACCACTCCTGCCAGGAGCAGCACAAGTGCCGCACCGTCGGCTACAGGAGTGTCAGGGTAGAGCAGCATAAAGACCAGAGGCAGGGCAAGAGCCCTGAAATAATAGAGGTTTCTTACGAATGGCGATCCTTCGGCAGACCTGTATCTCATGACTACTGACACTGCTGCCAGCATGGAGAAGACAAGGAAGAGTGTTCCCTGCTCCTGGAACCATGACACTGTATATATACCGGCAAAGAAAGCCTGTCCGGAATGGAGCTTCAGCGCCATTCTCCTGTCGGCAGCAAAGAAGACGCGGTCGACGGATATAAGTGCCAGCAGTGCGGTAATTGCTCCCACTCCGAGTGGGATAAGGCCCGGAGAGATCCAGTTGAGCAGTGCGATAAGGGTTAGCAGGCCTGTCAGCAATATCTCCCGGCTCAGTGATGAGGAGATGATGTTAATGACTGCCCTCCATGCTTTACCCGGCACCCCGAGGTGAGCCACCGATACAGCCATCGATGCCGTGAGAAGCAGTAAAGGTATCAGTGGCGGTATAAGCTTATCTGTAAAGCCGGTGATGACCATCATGGCAGAGGCAGATATAAGCAGGAGAGAAAAGAGTATCAGGCTCCACTCCTTCTTTATCCGGTCGGGCATCCCGACCTGCGGCAGCTCCTCCTCTGCATCATCCTCCTCCCCCGATGGGATGATTACCGGTCCTTTTAAGCTTGCAGCCTCTTTAAGTATCAGTGAAGGGCCTATACCTGCCTCGGGAAACCAACCGATGCCGACCGGTTCAAACTTTTCCTGTTCTGCAAATCTGAGTGCTCCTGTCGGGCAGGCAGTAACGCATGCCGGATCGATGCCTTCCTCTGCTCTCTCATAACAGAGGTGGCATTTCTCAATGTAACCTTTGGCCTCATTGATCTTCGGGGCATCATAGGGACACCTCCATGTGCAGTATCCGCAACCCATGCACCTGTCGGCATGATGTATCACCACCCCGTTGCCCTCAACGGTGTATGCCTTTGCAGGGCATCCCTCGGCACAGGCTGGCTCCTGACAGTGACTGCATGCCAGTGAGAGACTGATGACCCTCATCAGTGGCAGGGCTCCTTTATTCCAGGTAAATATGGTTCTGGTACCGGCCTGCAGTCCGTTCTCCAGCAAGCAGGCGGCGCTGCAGGTCCCGCAGCCGACACACAATGAAGCATCGAATGAAAATCCCCTTCTCATGACGTTACCTTTTCGATGTCTACCCTGGTATTATGAAAGGCTGCCCCATAGCCCATGTCAGTCTCTGCCGGATGGATGAGCCTGTTTACTCCACCACCCTCGGCAAACCATATACCGTTCGGGAAGACTATGCTCCCGCTCCTGACGCGTGCAGTAACCTTCACTCTGCCGGTCACCTCTCCGCGTGAGTTGAAGACCCTGATGGTGTCACCGCTCTTCAGTTGCAGCCTGCGGGCATCGGTAACGGAGATCTCCCAGGCAGGGGCCTCAATCACACTTTTGACAACCTCGAGATTTCCGAACTGTGAGTGAATGCGCGAAGCTATATTTGGAGTCATGAGCCTGAAGGGAAGATGTGACTCTCCGAAATCATCCAGTGGTTCATAGCCGGGCAGAGGGTTGACGCCCCAAAGCTTCACCGCACTGTCTGACCAGAGCTCAATCTTACCAGAAGGCGTATCGAAATGTCCGTCGGCATATGCCGGATTCTCATTCTGTTCAGGGATAACAGGATGCTGCATGAGCTCCTCAAGAACAAATCCCGGCGTGCTGCTGACACGCTCCGTGAGCCAGGCGTCATAATTACCGGGGGCAGGAACAGAGGATGCGCTGTCCTGCTCCATGCCTCCTCCCCGGACCGGCAGACCTGCGTCACCCTTGTGCCCCGCTCCACTCAACTGAACAGAGCTATCGACGCTGCCTCCTGTTGTTAGTTGCATCATCTGTGCCAGACGCCAGTATATCTCACTTTCCGGTATTACCTCTCCGGGAGGGTCATTAACCGCCGGCTTGTACTGCACATAAGGATTCCAGTAAGAACCTACTATATCAGCCTGTTCAAAGATCCCCTTTGCAGGAAGGATGATATCAGCCATTGCCGCGGTGTCTGTCATAAACTGCTCAATGACAACCTTGAAGGGCACCGACTGCAATGCAGTAATTACCTCACTGCTTCCCGGAAGTTGTGTGACAGGGTTGCCACGTTCGATCCATGCTACCTCTATACCCGGCTCCGGGAGTGCGAAAAAGTCGGGACCGAACCTTGCCATTGAGATGGCACGCCGGAAAGGTTTATCTGATTCCTTATCAGGATAATAGCTGAGTGGCTCCTTCACCTCATCAAAAATATAGCTCTGGAGGTTGGCAAAGTTGAACCCGCAGCCTGACCGGCCTATCATGCCGGTGATGACTGGTATTGAAAGGATGGCACGGATAGTCTGACCCCCGTTGGTATAACGCTGCAGACCGTAGCCGGCCACGACGGTGAGTTGTCCGGCCCCGGCGGCCATCAACGCAATCTCCTCTATGGTGCCGGCAGGTATACCTGTGATCTCCTGTGCATTGAGCGGTGTTATCTTAAGTGACGCTGCAAACTCCTCAAACCCGGTTACATTCTTACTGATAAACTCTTTATCGACCAGATCCCTGTCGATAATCACCTTTGCCATTGCCAGTGCCAGTGCTGCATCGGTACCTGGCAGCGGTCTGAGCAGTATGTCAGCCTTGTCAGCCGTGGGGGTCCGCCGCGGATCGATAACAATCACCCTGGCACCGTTTTTCCTGGCACGGTCAATGTGCATCATCTCCTGCACGTTGGTCTCGGCAGAGTTCTTGCCCCACAGTATTATGAGCCGTGCATTGGCAATATCCCATGGTACATTGTGCTTCACCTCCCCCAATGTCAGCCTGACGGCCTCGAGTCCTGCCGGCCAGCAGAGATTGCCGTAGGTGGTGGTGGCGCCGCCAAAGAGTCTCCAGAAGTTGCCGGCGATATCATTGCTCAGGCCTGAGTATCCGCTGCCTTTATAGAAAAGGACCGAGTGGGGCCCATGCCTCTCCCTGGCGGCCATCAGCTTACCTGCAATGATACCCAGGGCCTCCTCCATCCCGACAGGAACAAAGGAGCCGTCCGGCTGCCGCTGTAATGGCCTGATGATGCGAGAGGGCGAGTATTCGCGTTCGAGATAGGATAAACCTTTGATGCACGGCCCCTCCGGAGTTGCCAGGTTGCCCTCATACGGAAGTATGCGGACCACCCTCCCTTCACTTGTGAATACCCTGAATGTACAGGTACTGTAACAGTTACGCGGGCAGACAGTGATAAACTCCTTCATAAGCCTTGATTCGCGAAGTCTCAGAGAGCGCCTTCCGGCACTACGTCGGTGTCAAGTTCTCTCCGCGATTCATTGCTGATGAAAATCTTGTAGGTGATTTTCATGCGCCCCATATATTGCATATAGGTGTAATCCTGCTTCAGGGTGGCATAGGTATAGCTCCTGATATTGAGAGAAATATCTGCCTTGGGGTATGCCTTGTCAAACCGATGGTAAGGGGAGTATGTTCCGGGGCTCACCGTTCCAAAATTGTATTCGCCGCCGGAGGTGTTTACAATTACATTCTCGAAGAGCTGATCAGTATTGTTGTAAACCCTTACATCCGTAGGGCCTTCCGGTTCAATTTCAGTCTTTTTGCATGCCGTAACCACAGCAAGGAGGCATAATGCCATGAGGATTCTTTTCATAGGTTCTGGATGTTTCTGAAACCGGCAGAAAAGATACGAAAATTGTCTGTACGGGCTATATCTTTTCCATACAGTCGCCTCTCATCCACCCCTTGTTGCCGTCGGGGAGCTTCACCTCGCAGAATTTGCCCAGCTCCTGTTCAACTGTCACAGTAGTTCCTGAATGGATGACAAACAACTCACTGCCGTTCTCTCCGGGGGCACTGCGGCCGGTGACGATGCTGCAGGTGATAACGGCCCGCTTGTTGTTGTTTATAAGCGAGTTATTGCGAAGGGAGAGTGATATCATCACTGCTGATAGTATCAGCGCAGTAAGAGCAAGCCAGAAAGAAAGGAGGCGGCCGCGGGCCCTTGATTTGGTAAGGAAGATGAGCGTCAGCATCAGTGAGATGACAAACATCACCAATGCTGCCATGGCCCAGCTGTTTGTAGAGGCCAGCAGAGAGAGAAAATCAAACCATCTTGTGAAGAAGAGTGGCGGGACGGTCTCAAACCTGTCAGTGACCCTGCTCCTGGCAATCTGCAGATTGTAGTCTATATCCTCATCAGCAGGAGCCCTGAGCCTGGCACGCTCGTAGAAGAGAATGGCAGAAGCGTTGTCTCCGGACCTGAAAAATGCATTGCCGGCGTTATATAGAAGATCCTCGCTCCTGTAACCCTCTTCATAAAGCTGCCTGTATATGGCAGCTGCACCCGAGTAGTCTCCTGAACCGTAAAGCTCATTTGCCTGCGAGTACCTCTCCCCGGCCGACTGTGCTGTAACGCCCGGCAGGCTACAGATCAAAATAATAGTTATGGCAATTGCTCTTCGCATCTCTTAACTCTTTTAATCCAGCACATTATCAAGCTTACCGATAAGCAGGGATGCCCGCTCAAGCAGAGCAGCAGGACTCTCTCCTTCAGACCTGGGAGCATATTGTGAATACTCCGTGACAGAGATAATGCTGTCAAACTCCGCGATCAACCCCTCATCCACATTCCTGGCTCTCAATCCTGCATGGCAGTTCTCCCTTGTGATCTGCGACTGTGGCATTGAGAGCTTGTCTGCGAGATAACCCCACATGGCCTTTGCCAGCTCGGAGTTAACCTGTTCCGTCATGCCTGAGCCAAGCAGCGATCTGGCCTTTGCCAGCCTCTTGCGTGCGTTCCTGCCCGCCTTGCGGTTACGCAAGCCGGTAAGGTCTGCGTTACGGCGCAGCTGCTCGCGCCTGAGCAGCAGCACCACCACTGCCACAGAGAGTGCCATGGCGAACCACAGCCAGTAGTACGCTGTCTTTACAAGAGGTTGCCTGATTACTGTAAGATTACCGTTGCCGCTCCTGATGAAGCGGATATCCTGCCCCAGGTATTTCACATCCTCACCCGGAATATAGACTGGCGCTGCCACCTCTGCCTGATCACCGCTGCCGGTTACAGTGATGCTGTACCCTTCATTCCTCAGGGTGACATATTTCTGCTGCTGCGGGTCAAAAACCGTATATGAAACCGGAGGGATCTCAAAATTGCCGGTGTTCCTCGGGATGAGAAGATATTTAAACGTTTTGCTTCCCGGGGAAGTGCCGGCACTCCTTACATTAACCTCAGGATCATACTTCTCAATTCCTTGCGGAAAATTGATCACAGGCTCCCCGGCGAGGTTAAGGTTGCCAGATCCTATAATGCTTATTGTCAGGTTAATAGCATCATTTACCTCAACCTCTGATTTTGACAGGTCCGAGCTGAGGGTGAAAGAGCCGACAGCACCGTGAAAGTCGGCAGGTCGTGGCTCGGGAAGCGGCTTCACCCTGATGGTTACCGGCAGTGATGAGACCGACCGCGGCACGGTGGAGACGCCGGAAAAAAAGCTGTCAAAGAAGGGGTCATCAAAGAAGGGATCTCGCATGCTCGTGCGTTGCTGCACCATGGCGGTCATCTGTACCGGGTCTATGCGAATCTCGCCTGAGATCTGCGGATAAAGGAGAAAGCGCTGAAGTACCCCTGTTCCATACTGCACCCCGTCTATAACTTCAGTCTCGAGGCTTCTCAGCTCCGGGGTCTCCAGGTCTTCACGAAGAAAACCCTTGAAATCCGGGTACTTCAGTTCATTGATCCCGGACAGGTTTACCCGGGTATAGAGCTTGAGGGTCGCCGAGACAGGCTGTCCCACATATACTTCCCGGGTGCTGACATGGAGCTTCAGGGAGACATCGGTGCCCCCGTCTGCTGCCTGCGCACCTGACGGCTGGCTCACGCCCTGA
>CALMRD010000254.1 GCA_937871625.1 uncultured Bacteroidales bacterium
GAGAGGTCACTCATTCTGATGATCTCAGGTGCCCCCCGTCTGTACAGCCAGTGGGCTATCTGGCGGGCAGCATAAGGCGGCATCAGGGCTGCAGCGGCAATATCCGACAGCTCATCAAGTGTCTTGCCGTAGAGTTGCTGTCTGCTCATCAGAAACGGTAAGCCGCCCTCTCCAGGTCACGGAGTGATTTAAAGGGTTGCGGTGGCTTCAGATGGCCGTTGAGGAAGTTGTATATGTCAAGCCTTATCTTCCTTGCCTCGCGGTAATCCATCCTGTCAAAGGAGTGGCCGCCGGGCATCTCCTCGAAGATCCTGTAGCTGAAATTCTGCTTGCCGGCTGCCTTCAGTGACTTAATAAGGTGTTCGACTTCCAGTACGTTGACATCCTCGTCGTTGGTATTGGTATGTATCAGCAGGGGGGTATTGCGGTAGCGGTCAACCTGCCATGCAGGGGAGCGCCTGCGGTACTCGGCCACATTCTCATCTGCCGTCTTGCCGATGTGGTAGGGGGCGGAGTAGAGATCACGGTAGCTGTCGTCCTTGTAGCCCATACGCGCTATGACGTCGCTGACAGGCACACCTGCAAAGCATGCCCTGTATGCCTCCGGATGATCGAAGATACAGAAGAGGCCTATCAGTCCGCCGTGGCTCCATCCGATGATGCCAACACGGTCGCTGTCCACGATCCCGTAGTTCTCGATCATGTACTTCCTGCTGGCATCAACATCCTCGACCTCCAGGCCGCCATAGTCGATTCGCCTGTACATGCCCGCACCGTAGCCCGTTGAGCCGCGGTATTCGGCTGCAACGACGATATATCCCTGTGCTACCATCTCACGTATTATATGAGTGTAGTAGGTGGTGAAGCTGGCATGTACGCCACCGTGGGGAAAGACCAGAAGCGGGTATTTTTTTGTGGCGTCCGCATCACGGGGGATGAAGACATAGCTCCAGAATTTCAGGGGATTGCCGGCGCCCTGTCCGGTAGGATTGCTCTCCCTGGCAGGGGGCGGACCCGTCGTATAGATCTTGTCAATGAAGGCCACATCTCCCACGCGTTCATACCAGAGGATATCGTCAATATTCTTTTCCAGTACATCAAGACGATGGTCAAGGGATTCAAACTGTCGTCCGATTTTGTTCAGGGCGTCCATCAGCTCGGCGTTGCCGGGCTGGGCTGCGAGTATCGGACATACCAGGATGAAGAGTATCATCTGGGAAACGATTTTCACGGGGGTCTGTTTCATGTTGGTATATTATTGGATTTCTGTCTCTCCGCTGAAAACAAATGTTGCGGGTCCGGCAAGAAATATCTCCGAAGCTCCCGCTCCGTCGGTTACAAACCTGATTTGCAGTTCGCCGCCCCTGACACTCACGCGGGTATCGCCAGTGACAATTTTTCCGGTCAGGGCTGCCGCAATGACAGATGCTGTTGCTCCGGTACCGCAAGAGAGGGTTTCATCCTCCACTCCCCGCTCATATGTCCTGATCCTGAGTCCCTTGTCAGTTACAGCTACCAGGTTCACATTGACTCCCTCGGGGGCATAACGGGGCGAATATCGGAGGCCGCGCGCAAATGTCACAAAATCAGCCATTTCCGTATCGTCAGCAAAGATCACCAGGTGAGGCACGCCTGTGTTTACCAGGATACCGTCTGGGGTCTTCCGGGCCTCCGTCACGTCCCTGACAGATATCTCAATGATGTCATCCCCGGCCACACTGGCTGTATGGGGGCCGTCGCCAGCCAGGAAGGAGAGGTTACGGGGTCCCGTAAAATGTTTCATGACAAAGTGGGCCGCACAGCGTCCGCCGTTGCCACACATCTCCCCCGGAGAGCCGTCAGCGTTGTAGTAAAGCATTCTGAAATCATATCCCGGGGATTCTTCAATGAGTATGAGGCCGTCGGCGCCTATACCGAAGTGTCTGTCGCACAGACTTTTGAAGATATTGTTGTCATTGTGGTCAAGGAGTCTGGGGCTATTCTTCACAATGATGAAGTCATTACCTGTGCCCTCATATTTGTTAAAGGGAATTATCATTCCGTTAATTTGAGGTTAATTATTAAAAGATCACAGCCCCGGTCTGTTAAAAAAACGAAAATTTGTAAAACAATTTGCCATTTATGCGGTTGTAAAGATACTTATTACTTTGATGAGGCACGCAATTTGCAGCATAAGTGGGACAGATGGAAAAACAGAAAAAAATAAGGCTATGAAAGGTAAGAGTCTCATTGTTACTTTGCTCATTGCGCTGTTCGGAGCGCTGGCAGGGCTTTTTATCTACACCAGGTTCCTTGACAGGGACAAACTGGTAATAGGCACGGAGAAGGAGAGGCAGATGATTGAGGAGAATGCAAGGTACACCTCGATGGTGCCTCAGTCGGGGGTTAATGATTTCACCTTTGCCGCCGAGCAGACCGTTCATGCTGTGGTGCATGTAAAGACCAAGGCTACAGTCAGTTCAAGCTACAGTAATCCTCTGTATGAGTTTTTCTACGGTCCCGGTGCGAGCCGTCCGAGAGAGGTACGTGGGTTCGGTTCCGGAGTGATTGTGACCGCTGACGGTTACATTGTAACCAATAACCATGTGATTGAGGATGCAGATGAAGTTGAGGTGACGTTGAATGACAAGCGGACCTTTGAGGCTGATGTTGTGGGGCGTGATCCCAGCACTGACATTGCTCTTCTGAAGGTCAAGGCCACGGGCTTGCCCTACATAAAATTTGGTAACTCTGATGCCATCAGGCTGGGAGAGTGGGTACTGGCAGTGGGGAACCCGTTCAATCTGACCTCCACAGTCACGGCGGGGATCGTGAGTGCCCGGGGCAGGAGCCTGGGGCTGCTTGACAATCAATACCGTATTGAATCATTCATACAGACTGATGCTGCGCTGAACCAGGGTAACAGCGGTGGAGCCCTGGTCAATACTACCGGGGAGCTGATAGGCATTACCACCGCCATAATATCTCCCAGCGGTGCCTATGCAGGCAACTCTTTTGCCGTACCCTCGTCCATTGTAGAAAAGGTTTACGAGGATCTTAGGGAGTATGGCGAGGTGCAGAGAGGCCTCCTGGGTGTTAACATTACCGATGTCAATTCGGAGATAGCAGAGGCAGAAAAACTGAGGGAGATTAAGGGGGTATATCTTGCCGGAGTGGTGGAGGACGGCGCTGCACAGGCCGCCGGCCTTGCTGAAAAGGATGTCATTATTGCCATCAATGGCGAACCGGTTGAGACCACTGCCGACCTGCAGGAGAAGGTCAACCGCTACAGGCCCGGCGACAGGCTTGAGGTTACCTATCTGCGCAAGGGCAGGCAGGACAAGAAGATGGTGACTCTGCGCAACATCGAGGGCGGCACGGGAATCGTTGCCCCTGGTTCATTGAGCAGTTCGGTATTCGGTGCCACTTTCTCATCTGTCACTGCGAGTGACAGGGAGAAGTTCAGGATCAGCAACGGGGTCAAGATAACCTCAATCAGCGAAGGCCGCCTGCGGGATCTGGGCCTCGGAAGAGGAACGATCATCGTTGACGTGAACGGTCAGAAGGTGAACAGTGCCGCTGACATACGCCGGGCTACCAACGATGAGAAGAGCCTTACTTCGGTGGAGGGATTCACCCCTGACGGGACCTATTTCAAGTATCAGACCCGGAGGTAGTACGAACGATTCATAACAACAAGCAGATCAGGATCTTGGCGCTATTTGCCCTCCTCTGTTTGGATGATATATTTTATTTGGTTATTAACTTTTAAAGCAGTAACTTTGCGAAAATTTTTTCGAAGGGGCAAACAGAATGAGACAACTTAAGATTACCAAATCCATAACCAACCGTGAAAGTGCATCGTTGGACAAATATCTGCAGGAGATTGGTAAGGAAGAGTTGATATCGGTTGAGGAAGAGGTAGAGCTTGCGCAGAGGATCAAGAAGGGTGACAGGGCAGCTTTGGAGAAGCTAACGAAAGCAAATCTCCGGTTTGTTGTCTCAGTAGCCAAGCAGTATCAGAATCAGGGACTCAGCCTTCCGGACCTCATTAATGAGGGGAACCTCGGCCTTATCAAGGCAGCAGAGAAATTTGACGAGACGCGCGGATTCAAATTCATTTCATATGCGGTATGGTGGATCAGGCAGTCTATTCTCCAGGCTCTGGCAGAGCAGTCGAGGATAGTACGTCTGCCGCTCAACCAGGTAGGTTCTCTTAATAAGATCAACAAGGCTTTTGCCCGGTTTGAACAGGAAAATGAGCGTACCCCTTCACCTGAGGAGCTGGCGGAAGTGCTGGATCTTCCCAAGGAGAAGGTTGCCGACACTCTCAAGGTGTCAGGTCGACATGTTTCGGTTGATGCACCCTTCGTTGAGGGTGAGGACAACAGCCTCCTGGATGTGCTGACCAACCTCGATTCTCCCATTGCCGACAAGATGCTTATTGACGAGTCGCTCTCCAAGGAGATAGACCGTGCCCTGACCACCCTCACCGAGCGCGAGAGGGACATCATACGCTACTTTTTTGGCATTGGCTGCCAGGAGATGACGCTGGAAGAGATAGGCGAGAAGTTCGGGCTGACCCGCGAGCGGGTAAGACAGATCAAGGAGAAGGCCATCAGACGCCTTCGGCACACATCACGCAGCAAGCTGCTCAAGGGCTACCTCGGATAAGGTCACAGGATAACTGAATATGATAATGAGGATGACGAAGCATCCTCCCGTAATAAGGAATGAGCCCGGCTGAACCGGGCTCATCTTGTTTCCGCATTTCAGTGCGGCATTGGGGGGAAGAACTGCTTTTAAGCGAATGACCCGTTCAGTATCAGTTAGCCGGGTCAGAATTCAGGGTAAAAATAACCAAAACAGAATTAACAGATGGCACTCTCTGTTGCCTAACCCACAGAACCCCCTTTTGAACCTACAGAAGTACCGATTGATCCAACCCAATGGCTATTTTCCGGTGAATATCCTGGTAAACTCATTCTTGTATGAGTTGCCCAGGCTTGCCTTCAGGTTCTCTGACAGAAGTATCTCGCCCTGCCTCGTGTATCCTGTAACATGATCTAAGTTAATAAGATAGGAGTGATGCACCCGTAAGAAACCCTGGCCGGAGAGCAATCCGTCAAAATGTTTGAGGTTTTTGGAGCTGACTACCTTCCTCTGACCTGTAAGATGGAAATTGGTACAGTAGCCATCAGCCTGGCACATGATTATCTCAGGCACCTTTAGGACTTCAAATCCCTTTATGTTGGGAATTATCAGAGTCGACTGCCTGGCGGGCCCCTCCCTCATATTTTTCAGAAGTGATGAGATGACCTCGCTGTTCAGGCCGCCAGTATCCGGGCTCCTGACCTTTTGCACTGCATCTATAAGTTCATCAATGCTCACCGGTTTAAGAAGGTAATCAGCAGCGCTGAACCTGAATGCCCTGATGGCATATTCACTGTAGGCGGTGACGAAGATAACCCTGAAATCGACCGTGTCAAACATTGAAAGCAGGTCAAATCCTGTGCCGTCAGCCATCTCCACATCCAGAAAGACCACGTCCGGTGAACTGGCTTTTATGATTGCGAAGCCCTCCCTGACTGATGAAGCCTGGCCTGCCACCTCGACGTCAGTGCAGTATTCGGCGAGGTAATTGGCGATGACCTCCCTCGCAGGTCGTTCGTCATCAATTATCACAGCGCGTATCATGATCGCTGATGTTTTTGTAAGTATGTCTCTTTCATTGCAGTTGTTTCCTTCAGGTTTTCAGTGGGATTTCGATTATGACCCTTGTGCCAGTCTCCCGGCGGTCGGGGTGAAGATCGGTAATCTCTATCCGGCAGTTGGTTCCATGCAGGTTATTGATGATCCTGAGCCGCTCCATGGCCAGGGAGATGCCCCGGGACTTGCCATGCAGGCTCCTCTCTTTCATAGCCTCTGACCTGGCCCGGCCAACACCGTCGTCATCCACAGTGCAGAGGATGGTTTTATCCTTCATGGTCACATTGACGGCTATAGTCCCCTTTCTTCCTTCAAGAGCCATCACCCCGTGCCAGATAGCGTTTTCAACGAAAGGCTGTATAAAGCCTGGGGATACCATCAATGCCTCAGGGGTAATTTGCGGATCGATATTCAGGGCATAGTCGAACTTGTCTCCGAACCTCAGATGTTCAATCCCAAGATAGTCCTCAAGCGATTCCAGTTCTGCGCTCAGCCTTACGTAGTCTTCATTCATGTTGTTCAGGACTGTTCTTATCAGTTTTGAGAAATCAGAGATATATCTGTTGGCTGAGCGGCGGTCGCTGTTTGAGATAAAGTAATTGATAGAGTTCATGGCGTTGAAGATGAAGTGCGGGTTCATCTGTCCTCTCAGAGCCTGCTGGCGTAGAGCATCACGCTTCTGCTGTTCCCTGTGCCTGAGTTGCATGATTATGAAGCCGGAAAAGAGTGTCAGCAGAAGCAGCACAGTCAGGGGCAGTGCTATGCGGAAAAGAGTGGTCTGGTAGAAGTAAGGCTTCAGGATGATGGCGATCTTTCTGGAGCTGCTCCACGAACCGCTGAAATCCGTGGCCTGGATCTCCAGATCGTACCATCCGGGCTTCAGGTTTGAGAAGTTGATGTTCCTGTCGCTATGGTCAGTATAATACCAGTTGTTGCTTTCACCGCCGAGACGGTACCTGTACCTTATCTTTTCCGGGTGCCGGTATTCAGGGACTACGAAGGAGAGGTGAAAATTGTCATTGCCCTTCTCAATCTTAATAGTGTCAGCGCGGCAAAGCGGCATATCGGGAAATTTTCTCACCGCAGAGACCTCCAGCTCCTTCAGTAAAATATCATTCGACAGTTTTTCAAATGAGCCGCTCAGGATCTGGGCCGGGTCAAACTCCACGGCACCGCCGACGCCTCCGAGGATGAACCTGCCGTCAGGGGTTACCCATGATGCATCGGAATTGAATTCATGGATGCTCAGTCCGTCATTCTCTCCGAACACCTTTATGAGTCCGCTGGCAGGATTGATTACCGAGATACCGCTGTTGGTCGATGCCCAGATGTTTCCTTCCCTGTCCCTGAGCAGAGAGTATGTGGTGTTGTTGGAGAGTCCCGAGGCGGTGGTATAGAACACCCTGTCACCGGTGGCAGGCTCATACCTGCAGATCCCTGTACCCAGTGTGGCAAGCCACAATGTGCCGTCATCACCTTCGCATATATCCTCGATATTGGTGGTTCCGAGTGTTATCTTTGTGAATTCAGCTTTGCGGGTTACCAGGTCGAGGCGCATGAGGTAGCTGTAGTTGCATCCTGCCCACAGGATATCGCCGTCGCGGTGAAGCGTGAATATGTTGATGGTGTCTCCGAGGGCGTATACCTTCTCCGTGCTTCCGGTCTGCGGGTCAAACCTTGTTATTCCCCCATCGGCAATCAGTATCCGTCCCTCGCTGTCGTAACAGAGAGTATGTACAAATTTTCCCGGGCGGTACTCTTTCATCTGCCGGGAGGCAGCATCATACCAGAACAGGCTGTTGAAGTAATAACCTATCCACATGCCTTTCTCGTGTGGAAGGAAGGCTCTCGGGTGCCATAGTTCGGCCTGTTTCGCTTCATCCAGTATATTAAGCTTTTCGCTTTTACCCTGCGCCGTTATCCTGATGAGAAAATTTCTGTCTCTTGCCGCAAGCCAGAGAGCCCCCTGGCTGTCACCGGCGATACCGAAAACGTTAAGCTCACCGTCCATATCGGTAAATGGGGCTATATGCCTGAATTCACACGAGGTAAAAACAGCCTTTGTCACTCCTCTGTAGGTGTTTCCCTCTGTCTGACGTGCAAACCAGAGCATTTCATCATCGTAAAAGAATATCGCAGTGGGCAGTCCTGTCTCCTCCTTCGGTATTAATGTCAGTTCGTCCCGTCCGGGAAACAGGATATTTATGCCGCTGTCGTGGCTGTAAAATGCCAGCGGGATGCTGTCCCTGAATTCCAGGTCACTGCCGTTACCACTGTATTCAGTAAAGAGATGTTCCTCCGCATCGTATCTGAAGAGTCCCTTGAGGGAGGCCATCCACAGATTACCATTGCTGTCACGGGTGATGCGTGAGGGCCCGGCAGTGTTGAAGAAAGTGCCCGTTCTGCCCGGGTTCCATTTGACCCTGTTGACGCTTCTGATTACCGCCCTGCCGACACCCGTCAGGGAGTCTGCTTCGAGTTGCGCTTCTATCACTATCGGACCTGTCAGCCAGAGATGATCCCGTTCGCTGAAGGTTATGCTGAACTGGCTGAAGTTGAACTGGGCCAAAGTGGTCAGCTTTTGTGACCAGGCATAGGATGTTACCTTGCCGGTGGAAGGGTCGTATCTGAGCAGCTCATTACGCAGCAGAAAGTAAAGATGACCGTCGGGACCCGCGGCAAAGTCCACCAGGTCATCCATGGAGTGACCCTCCAGTATCCTTATGACCCTGAACTGCTCCCTGGCACGGTCAAAACGGCAGAGCAAGCTGTTGTCTGTTGTAAGCCACAGGTCGTCAATAGCATCAATCACCACCGCGGCAACTGAAAAATATGGGATCGTTGTACTGTCAGCCGGGTCGTGGTAATAATTTATGAATTCGGTGCCGTCATACCGTGTCAGCCCGTCCCATGTGGCCATCCATATGAAACCACTGCTGTCGGCCACCACGCACCTGACATGGTCATGTCCTATCCCCTCCCTGGAGGTGTAATGTGTAAGTACGAATGACTGAGCATTCACCCCGGCCGTGAAGGCAAACATGAGAAAAACCGCCGTTGGCAGCAGTGACGGAGAATATTTATGTTCAGTCCGGTTCACAATGCAAACATCTTATCAAACTTACACAAAAACGACGGATTCTGTGCAGGCAAATAGCTATCAGGGCTACTGCCCGTATTTAATGGGAAAAATAGTAAAAAGAAGGTTTAATGGTTCCCGGCGATCACTTTGCTGTTAAACTCCTGCTTCACCACTCCCTATTGCTCCGAATTGTTATTTTTGTCCCTGAAACATCGTATGGAGTTCAGGCTTATATCGGACTATGTGCCCACTGGCGATCAGCCGGAGGCAATAAGGCAGCTCACTGACGGTCTGCTGCAGGGGGTGCCTTACCAGACTCTGCTGGGTGTTACCGGTTCCGGAAAGACCTTCACCATTGCGAATGTAATTGAACAGCTCAACCGGCCTGTCCTGGTTCTCAGTCATAACAAGACCCTGGCAGCGCAGCTTTACGGTGAGTTCAGGCAGTTTTTCCCTGACAATGCAGTTGAGTATTTTGTCTCATATTACGATTACTATCAGCCGGAGGCCTATATGCCGGTGACAGATACCTATATTGAGAAGGACCTTGCTATCAATGATGAGCTGGAGAAACTACGTCTGAGTGCCACCTCGTCGCTGCTCTCGGGCAGGCGTGACGTGATTGTCGTCTCATCCGTCTCCTGTCTCTTCGGCATCGGCAATCCTGACGACTTCCGTTCGAATACGGTGCATGTCATCAAAGGCAGCAAGCCGGGTCGCAATGTGGTGTTGCGGAAGCTGGTCGACAGCCTCTACGCGCGCAATGAGCTGGAGTTTACCAATGGTACTTTCAGGGTGCGGGGAGATACTCTGGATGTCTACCCTGCCTATGCTGACCTTGCCCTGAGAATAGTATTTTTCGGTGACGAGATAGAGGAGATCTCCACTTTTGATCCTCTCAGCGGAGAGCACAGGGATGATCTTAGCGAGTATGTGATATACCCTGCCAACCTCTTTGTCACCACTCGTGAGCGTATCAACATTGCTGTCAGTCAGATACAGGATGACATGGTTCTGCAGGCCAGACACTTTCGTGATACGGGAAGGCCGGAGGAAGCAAAGCGGATAGAGCAGAGGGTACAGTACGACCTGGAGATGATCAAGGAGCTGGGTTACTGCAGTGGCATTGAGAACTACTCCCGCTATTTCGACGGCAGGGCACCGGGTACCAGGCCCTTCTGCCTCCTGGACTGTTTCCCGAAGGACTTTATAACCGTCATAGATGAGAGCCATGTCACCCTGCCTCAGATACGGGCCATGTACGGCGGCGACCATAGCCGCAAGCAGACACTGGTGGAGTACGGTTTCCGTCTTCCGGCGGCCCTGGACAACAGACCGTTGCGGCTTGAGGAGTTTGAGGCTCTGACGGGGCAGACTGTCTTTATGAGTGCCACCCCCGCCGATTATGAGATGGAGAAAAGCGAGGGTATCTTCGTAGACCAGGTTATCAGGCCTACCGGGCTTCTCGACCCACCCGTGGAAGTGCGTCCCAGTCGTAACCAGGTTGATGACCTGATGGAGGAGATACAAAACAGGTCTGCAGCCGGTGAGAGGGTGCTGGTGACTACCATGACCAAGAGGATGGCGGAGGAGCTGAACAGCTACCTTGGCCGGTTTGATATTCGCTGCCGGTATATTCATTCCGGTGTTGAGACACTCGAGAGGGTAGAGATACTGGAGGGACTGCGCTCGGGTGAGTTTGATGTGCTGGTGGGTGTCAACCTGCTTCGTGAGGGGCTTGATCTGCCGGAGGTCTCGATGGTAGCCATCCTCGACGCCGACAAGGAGGGCTTCCTTCGATCAGGGAGAGCCCTTACACAGACGGCTGGACGAGCGGCGAGGAACCTCAACGGGCTGGTGGTGATGTATGCCGACAGGATTACGGGAGCAATGAGGGAGACAATAGATGAGACCAACAGGAGGAGGGCCAAACAGCTGAAATACAATGAAGAGATGGGCATAACCCCGCGACAGATAGTGAAGAGGGAAGGGGCCATGCTGCGGGGACTGAGCCGCAAGGGGGTGGAGGTGAAGGCATATACCGGTCCGGATAAAATTGATGTTGCCGCCGACCCTGTTATCAGGTATATGTCAAAGGAGCAGCTTGAGAAGGCCATCGGGAAGAGCCGTAAGGCGATGGAGAAGGCCGCTGCGGCACTCGACTTCATAGAGGCGGCACGGTTGCGCGATGAGATTGAAGGCTTGCAGCGGATCGCGAGACAGCGGCCTAATGAATTACCGAAAAAATGAATATCCCAATCAAGGAACTGAAGATGGAAAATGACCGCAGGAAGCAAGAAACAAACAGTTCCTGCGTTTTATATACGATAATTCTTATTTAACCCTCCTCCTCCGGCATTCGGAGCCGGAGGGTAATACCATTGACTTTATGGACTTT
>CALMRD010000255.1 GCA_937871625.1 uncultured Bacteroidales bacterium
AAGCCAGGCCCTTCTTTCTTTTTCCGTAGCGGGTACCTGGTCGAGAGCTCCCCTGTTATAGGGAAGCCATTCATACATCTGGGATGTATGCTGATGATACATATCTATTTTCTTTTCTATCACATCATCAATATTTACCACAACATCAGCTTTGAATGGTTCGGGATGGGTAAAGTGGTCATAGGTGTACAGAAAAACAGGATTTTTTTCAAGGTGAGGAACCTCTGGTAATATTTTTGGAACGGTTACCATATAAGCTGCATCCAGTACCAGCGTGCCCGTGTACCGGTGATCGGGATGATAGTCATAAGGGCGCGGGAAGATTACAATATCTGCTTTGTGTTCCCTGATCAGCCTGATGACCTGAAGCCTGTTTTCATATGTCGGCATCAGCTGCCCGTCGTGGTTGTCAAGGGTAATGTATTTTACCCCTATTACTTCGCCGGCCTTTCTGGCTTCCTCCCTTCTTACCCTGGCAAGCTCCTCTGAACTCAGAGACTGATGTCCGGCATCACCATTCGTAAGCGATACCATCAGTACATTATGTCCACCCTGTGCCCATTTGTATGCTGTGCCGCCTACTTCATCAGGATCGTCGGGATGGGCTCCGATAATTATAATATTCAGTTTATCATTTTGTTTGACTTGCTGTCCGCTTACAGCAGCAAAAGTGGCCATGCCAATGAGTAATAAAGCTATGGATTTCATGATTTTCGTAATTATAAAGTTTAGAGTGCCAATATAAGAAATATTTAGTATTTCAGGATGCAGGTATTTGTCCAGGTTGTTAGTTTGCAGTCTCTGGTCTTCATTCCCCAGTCTTCAGTCTCCAGTTTTCAGTCTTCAGTCAGCAACCAGCAACCAGTAACCAGCAACCAGCAACCAGCAACCAGCAACCAGCAACCAGCAACTATTAATTATTACCTACATTAAAAACAAAAAAAAATGACACCCGAAGAATTAAAAAATTTAAGCGTCACCAAATCAGTCGACGCAAGAGGAACCGCATGTCCAGGTCCGCTACTTGAAGCAAAAAAAGCAATCGGAACAATCAAAGCAGGGGATATCATGGAAGTATTATCGGCCGATGAAGGGACAAGGGTTGATATCCCGAAATGGTGTTCCAAGCAGGGACATGAATATATTGGCACTATCGAGGAGAGTGGCTTTTACAGGATCTTCCTGAAGAAGAAATAATTCATATTACGACATTTATGGATAAAAAAAGTGCCCGCATCCTGGTATTCTCAACAGAAAAGATATCTGATCCCGCCATTGACATGGCGGGATTGCTTAAACTTCATTATCCGCCTACAGTTTATACTATTTCAATTCCCTGTTCAAGCGGGATAAAACCGAGGTGGATTCTCCATGCCTACGAAAAAGGGTTCGACGGAGTATTCATTGCTGCCGACGGAAGCGATTGCACTTACGGGGAATCATGCACGGAAAAGACCGGCCACCTGGTAGGAAAAACGCATCAGATCATGAAAGATAAGAACATAGATCCTGCACGTCTGAGGATGGCTGCCATCTGCTCGGTATGCAGCGAATCGTTCGTGAAACAGGTAAAAAGCTTCAACGCATACTTACTTCAAACCATAAAGAGCTGATAATGGCTGATAATATTAAAAATGCCTCTTATGATGCACTTGTTATCGGAGGTGGCATAGCAGGTGGCGAAGCAGCACTGAATCTTGCCAATAATGGTTATAAAGTCCTGCTGGTTGAAAAGGATCTTTCCCTCGGGGGTAAAATGATCCTGCTGAGTAAAGTTTTTCCCACACTCGACTGCTCAGCCTGTATTACCACACCCAAGGTATCAGAAATATCAAGACATAATGGAATTAAAATCCTTACCGGAAGTGAGGTACAAAAAATTGTAAAAACCGGTGATGGCAATTTCGAGGCTAAAATAATAAAGAAACCGCGTTATGTAATTGAAGCAGACTGTACGGGTTGCCAGTTATGCGAAGCTGCATGTCCTTCAGTAGTGTATGACGAGTACCAGTATAATCTAGTAGGGCGGAAGGCAGTATATATTCCATTCAGCATAGCAAGTCCGAGGGTTGCTGCAATAGATCTTGAAAACTGTACATTATGCGGGGCCTGTGAAAAGGTATGTCCTACAAAATGTATTGATTTTACACAGGAGCCCGTGGAATATCATATCATTGTTAAAACAGTAATTATTGCAACTGGCTATACTCTTTTCGATCCGCTTAAAATACCCCGGTATGGTTATGGAATCTTTAAAAATGTGCTTACTTCCATGGAGATGGAGAGGCAACTGGCTCCGACAAGACCATATAATACAGTTCTGAGACCAGGTGACGGCAAAGTACCTGACAAGATCGCCTACATTCTCTGTACCGGTTCAAGAGATGCTACAACAGGAAATCCCATCTGTTCCCAGATCTGCTGTATGTATTCAATAAAACAGGCTC
>CALMRD010000256.1 GCA_937871625.1 uncultured Bacteroidales bacterium
GTGGCGGAGCTCATCGTTTTCGTGGTCAACCTATTGAAGCCTTCAAGGGAAGCAGGAAGCGGCGCACCGGGGGCAACCCTCAGGGTGATTGGCAATATTGAAGATTTTCCTCCCGGAACGGTCACTCCCGACAGGATCAACAAGCTCTACATAGTCCGGGAGAATGACGGCGGGTTCCTGGCTCTCTCGATAGTGTGTCCGCACCTTGGATGTTCCGTCCTGTGGGATGGGACGAAGAGACAGTTCGACTGCCCGTGCCACTCATCGGCCTTTGACCGTCAGGGAGTGGTGCTCAGCTCGCCGGCTCCGAGGCCGCTCGACTATTTCCCGGTGATAATCGAGGAGGGTAAGGTGAAGGTCGACATCAGCCGGCAGACAAAGCGAAAGAGGTTCGAACAGGAGCAGGTGACATATGCAGTTTAAACAGGAAGAAAACGGAATGAGACCCTGGCGGAGGGCAGGATTTGCGGCTACAGTCATCTTTGTGGCTGCGTTTCCTGTTTACCTGGCCAGGACAGCCCTGGAGAGGCAGAAGGCGGAGACGGCATCAGGGGCCTGTTTCGTTGGCAGGAACGCCTGTATCGAGTGTCACAAGATAGAGGATGACCTCTGGGTTGGGTCGCACCACGACCTTGCCATGGACAGGGCTACAGACAGCACTGTCCTGGGCGACTTCAACGATTGTGAGTTCAGTCATCGAGGAAAGGTCCACCGCATGTTCCGCCGCGACAGCCTCTTCTATGTCCATACCGAGGGTCCGACAGGCAGGTTTGAGGATTTCCAGGTTGCCTATACCTTCGGGTATACCCCCCTGCAACAATACCTTGTACCATTTGACGGAGGCAGGCTGCAGTGCCTTCCCATCGCATGGGATACAGAGAAGAGCAGGTGGTTTCACCTGGGCGATACGGTCTATGACGGTGAAGATCTGGGTCCGGGTAACTGGCTATATTGGACCGGCCAGGCACAGAACTGGAACGGCATGTGCGCCGACTGCCACTCCACCAACCTGAAGAAGAATTACGATCCGCTAACCAGGAGCTATAGTACCACCTGGTCGGAGATAGATGTGAGCTGCGAGGCATGCCATGGTCCCGCATCAGACCACATCATCTGGGCCAGTCTGCCCGAGGGGTCGAGACCTCTGGATGTCAACACCGGGCTGACGGTGAGGACCAGCGGACTCACCAACGAGGAGCTGCTCAGCGTGTGCGCCCGATGCCACTCGCGCCGGGCCATCATGGGCGACTATGAGAATGACAACAGCGACCTGCTGAACTATATGATCCCGATGCTCATATCTCCGCCGTTATACTATGCCGACGGCCAGATACTGGATGAGGTTTACGAGTTCGGCTCGTTCACCCAGAGCAGGATGTATGAGAAGGAGGTGATGTGCAGCGACTGCCACGACTCTCACTCTGCCACAACAAAGGAACCTGACAACAGGCTCTGCCTGCAGTGCCACCGGCCGGATATCTATGATACCCCGCGGCATCACTTTCACAAGATGGACCCGGGTACCGACGCCCTACGCCTGATAAACCGCGGTGAGCCGGAATATGTTGAAGGTACCGGAGCACAGTGCGTCAACTGTCACATGACCGGCAGGTACTATATGGGTAACGACTACCGGCGGGACCACAGCTTCAGGATACCTCGTCCCGACCTGACGATGAGCATAGGGACGCCCAACGCGTGCAACGACTGTCACAAGGATAAAACCACCGCGTGGTCACTCAGTTATATTGAGAAGTGGTACGGTGAGAGGAGGCGTCCCCATTACGGTGAGGCTTTTGCGGCGGCTGAGAGGGGTGACAGCAGCGTTATTCCTGATCTGGTGCTATATTCTGAGAATGAGCTCTTCCCGCTGATGGTCAGGGCTACAGCGGTGAGGCACCTGGGCCATTACAACACTGCAGTGAGCAACAGGGCAGTAGAGCGGGCACTGACAGATCCGGCCTCGCTGGTGCGGCATACGGCGGTCATGAGTTATAACCCTGTTGATGCTGTTACCTATGAGAAGCTGATGATGCCTCTCCTCAATGACCCCGTCAGAGCCATACGCGCCGAAGCAGGCATCCGGCTGTCGGAGCTGCCGGCGGAGCAGCTGAGTGCCGCCGCAAGGAAGGCCAGGAAAGCAGCCCTCGAAGAGTACAGGGCAATAAACGCCTATACTGCTGATTTCCCGGGTGGTGCCTTCAACCTGGGTATCATGCATGCCAACGCCGGGGAGCTGCAGAAGGCAGCAGAAGCATACAGGGAGGCGCTGAGGATCGACGGACTCTTCTACCTGGCAAAGGTAAACCTGGCAACGGTATATGCGCAGCAGGGTAATTACATTGAGGCTGAGAAGCTTCTTCGCGAGATACTGGCAGAGCAGCCGGAGCTGCATGAGATAAACAGCTCCCTGGCCATGTTGCTGGCTGAGAGGGGAAGGTATGAAGAGAGCAGAATCTATTTTCTGAAGGCGGCACGGCTAATGCCTGAGCGGACGAGAATCCTTTACAACCTCGGGCTACTTGAGAATGCCCTGGGCAATACTGCAGCAGCAGAAGATTATCTGCTAAAAGTCCTCGGCCGGGAACCTGACAACTATGATTACCTGTATGCCCTGGCCACCTTCTACCTGGAGCACGACGAGAAGGAGAGGGCCATGAATTATGCCCGTCAGCTCGCTCAGAGATTCCCTGGTAACCCTGCCGGAAGACAACTGATGGATGCTGCAGGCAAATAGAGACGCGCAATTTGCTCATTT
>CALMRD010000257.1 GCA_937871625.1 uncultured Bacteroidales bacterium
AGGGGAGCCACCACATCCGGATCGTTGACAAACTGCTGGTCGCCATCAAGCTCTGAATCCGTATTGTCGTAACTGACTGTCAGCGTTCCGGTGCCGTAGATGGAGCTGTTCAGCAGCAACCCCATCTGTAGTGCGGCAAACTCAAAGGTTTGGGCCCCATCATCATCAAGGAGGTAGAGGTCAAACTCAATGGTATTGACGGTATGCGTCACATTCCTGACGGAGAGGATAAAATCGTCCACTTCCGCCCGGGCCGAGACGCCCGACAGGAGCAAGAGCATCAGCACCAGGATCCCTGCCCGCAAATTGATCAGACTCTTCATAATCAATTTCAGTATTATGAATTATTCAAAACATTGTCACTTTACAACCAGTGCAAACCGCACAGCTATGTTGTCGTTTTTAATAAATTTAAAAACGTTAACATCCTGCATAACAATATATTACCTGCTTCCCCTGATTGTAATTAAATACACCTTCGTTCCGTCAGTCACACTGACCCGCCTTCCGCGAAGGAGCCTGCATGAAAAGAAAACCCGGCTCCCGGTAAAGAGCTGGGCACATTTTTTCCGTGTACAGATAGGTAGTCACCTCAGCCATCATGGCAGAAGGTACAGTAGAATAAAAAAATGCTCAGCCTTTAAATCGACTTTAAAATTAAACTAATTAAAACAGACCGGAGACTTTATTTGACAAAAACCTTGTTATAATCCATAAAGGGATGAGAAACAAAGACAAACCGGTTTGAGCTCCTTTTTGCTGCCCCAAACGACACCGCAGAATCACTTTTTATTCAATAACCGTTGCATTTTCAAATCTTTGAAATTATTTTTATCGTCACTCGGACAGAACCCGAGCCAGATAGATAATACGTTGTAATTCATAATTATAAGGCTATGACAAAAGGACTCATCACCAAGAAGGACAAAAAGAAAGAGGCGACCAAGAGCCTGAAGGAGAAGCGCAAGGAGAAGAAGGAGAAGAAAAACACAAAATAAGCGTAGTACCTCCCTCCCGGTCAGTTGGGGAGATCTCCAGCATGACAACCAGACAATAACCCGCCTGGCATAGGGCACAGCTCCGCATTTTTATTTCCGGCCATGACACAATATTCACCCGCCCATGCGGTTGAATATGTGACATTGTATTATCTTCATGCCCCGGCCTTAAAACAACCCGCAGGAGCCAGATGAAAACCAGAACACGAAAGTCGCCGTTCCCCTGGACCTCCCTGAGCGTGCTGCTATTTACTGCAGCCGTACTCACGACGGTGGTGTGCCTCTATTCCGTCGGTGAAAAACAACGCATGCTCCGCGATGCCCAGACGGAGATGGAGTCAATATCCCTCCTGAAGGCCGAACAGGTGGCGGGCTGGAGAAATGAAAGGCTCAACGACGCGACACTGATCCACGAGAATGTCACCCTGGTGGAGAATGTCGATGCCATGTTCATCAAGGAGAGCGCCGAATGGGAACAGTCGAGGCTCGAACAACTCCTCAATACACTTATCGAGAACTACGACTTCGGCGGTGCCGTGCTGGTCGATGCCGGAGGCCGCCCCGGACTGGCAGTACCACAGTCGGAATCAGTGATGGGTGACTTCCTCAGGAACAACATCACCAAAGCCATTTCCAACCCGGTCATATCAATGTCGGAGTTCCACACCGCCCCGGTGGTCTCCTACCTCCATCTTGACATGCTCATCCCCATGCGGATGCCCATGGATGGGGACACCGTGCTCGCCGGAGTGCTGGTAATACGCATCGACCCAGAGAAAGAGCTCTTTCCCCTCCTCTCCTCGTGGCCCACACCGGGAAGCACCTCTGAATGCATCCTCTACCGCTTTGAGGGTGACTCTGTCATATACATCAACGGCTCACGCCTCGCCGGCCACGACTCTCCCGTCACACTTGCCGCCGGCCCGATGGAGATGAGCTACATGAATCCTCCGCAGGAAGGGAACGACATAACCACATTCATTGATTACACCGGAACAGAAGTTGTCGCCTCCGTAAAGAAAGTGCACGGCACGGAATGGTACCTCATAGCTAAAAAAGAGGTCCCCGAGATCCTCGAGCGATACACTGACGAGATAACCATGCTCTGGTTGATAATGGGACTCGTCTACCTGGCACTGGCGCTGATAGCTTACCTCATCATAAAGGCTACACGTGCACGCTACCGCCGTGAGAAGCAGCAGGAGGAGCTTAACCGGCAGGCCATCATCAAGCACTTCGACTTCGTGATGAAGCATGGCAATGATATCATCCTGCTGATAGACAGTAAGATGAATATTGTCGAAGCCAATGAGCGTGCAGTACAGACCTATGGCTACCCCCGTGAGAAGCTGATCGGGATGAATATCTCCGACCTGCGGACACCGGAAGAGCAGCCCACTCTCGTCAAACACTTCCAGGAACTCAACGAAAATGGATCGTCATATATCGAAACCGTCAACAGACGCAGCGACGGCACCACCTTCCCCATAGAGATAAGTGCCTACACCGTTGATGTCGACGGCGTGCGCTTCTATCAGAATATCGGCCGCGACATCTCCGAACGCAAGATGACAGAGGTGGAGATGAGGGAGAGTAACAGGAAGCTCAGCACCATCATCAACAACCTCCGCGGGGTGGTCTTCCGCTGCAACAACGATCTCGAATGGACCATGCAGTATATCAGCGACGGCATCTACGAACTGACCGGATATCTGCCCAATGAATTTATAGACAGCAAGATAAGAACATACGCCTCGATAATTCATCCCGAAGACAAGGAAAATGTCTGGAGTGTGATACACTCGGCACTGGAGACCGGCTACCTCTACACCATTGAATACCGCATCGTCACCTCATCGGGAAACATAAAATGGGTCTGGGAGAGGGGACGCGGTTATTACGAAAGCGACAAGCTGGTGGCCCTTGAAGGATTTATCTCCGACATCACAGAGCGCAAGCGCATCGAGGAGGAACTGATACGGGCCAAGGAGAAGGCAGAGCAGAGCGACAGGCTCAAGACAGCTTTCCTCCACAACATCTCACACGAGATACGCACCCCGATGAACGCCATCGTCGGCTTCACCACGCTCCTGGAAGATCCGGACACCGACGAGGAGAGCCGCAAACAGTATATTGACATCATATCGCAGTCGAGCAACCAGCTCCTCTCAATCATCACCGACATCGTTGACATCTCCAATATCGAAACCGGACTGGTGAAGGTGAGCCGCAAGAGCGTCAACCTCAACACCCTCATCAGGCACCTGCATGATCAGTACCGGTTGCGCACCGAAGAGCAGGGGCTGATACTGAACTTCACGACACACCTCGACGACAGTGAAGCGGTGGTCCGCACCGACGAGACTAAGGTGATACAGATCTTCTCCAACCTGCTCAACAATGCACTCAGGTTCACCCGCGAGGGAAGGATCGAGCTTGGATATGTGGTACGCGGTGAGATGGTCGAGTTCTTCGTCTCCGACACCGGCATCGGCATTGCGCCAGAACACCATGAGAAGGTGTTCGAACGGTTCTTCCAGGTGGAGGGTCCCAGCGCGAAACAGTACAGCGGAACAGGACTTGGACTGTCGATATCGAAGGCTTATGTCGGACTCCTGGGAGGAAAGATCTGGCTTATCTCGAAGCCGGGAAAAGGATCGCTCTTCTGCTTCTCGATACCTTATGCGAAGACGTCAGAGGAGAAACCAGCCGGAAAGAAAGCGGCAGGCAAAAGCAAGTAAATCTCTCAGCCCCCTTTACCGCTCTTCTTTATCTCTATCCCCAGCTCGTCAAGCTGCTGCTTCTTTACCGTTGACGGCGTGTCTATCATGACATCGCGCGCCTGGTTGTTTTTCGGGAAGGCGATGAAGTCACGTATCGTATCCGAGCCACCCATGATGGCCGTCCACCTGTCAAAACCGAAGGCGATGCCGCCGTGCGGCGGAGCACCGTACCTGAAGGCGTTGAGCAGGAAGCCGAACTGCTGCTGTGCCTCCTCCTCCGTCAAGCCCAGGGTGCGGAACATCAGCGACTGCGTCTCAGAGTCATGGATTCGTATCGATCCCCCGCCTATCTCTGTGCCGTTGATCACCAGGTCGTAGGCGTTGGCATGTACCCGCCACGGTTCGCTCTCCATATACTTCATATCTTCGGGCTTCGGCGCCGTAAAAGGATGGTGCTTGGCATAGTAGCGCCCTGTCTCGTCATCCCACTCCAGCAGCGGGAAGTCGGTCACCCATAGCGGCGCATAGACAGAGTCGTCACGAAGCCCCAGCCTCCTGCCAATCTCCAGGCGAAGCTCCCCGAGGGCGTTGAGGGTCTTCTCACGCGGCCCGGCCATCATAAGCATAAGGTCACCGGCATCTGCACCCGTCATGAGGGCGAGGTTGACGAGGTCGTCAGCACTGTAATACTTGTCAGCCGGCGATTTGACAGTGCCGTCCTCCTCCACCCTTGCCCATACGAGTCCCTTTGCTCCTATCTGCGGCCGACGCACAAATTCAGTCAATTCATCAATCTGCTTGCGCGACCACCCTGCACAGCCGGAGGCACATATGGCACCCACGTAAGGTGCCTCTTCAAACGGAGGAAAGTCCTTACCCCTGGCCGCCTTCGTGATATCAGTGATGTACATCCCGAAACGGATGTCTGGCTTGTCGGTGCCGTAGCGGCTCATCGCCTCATCATAGGGTATGCGCGGGAACTTACCCTCAAAGCCTATCCCTCTTACTGCCTGGAACAGATGGCGTGCCAGCCCCTCGAAGGTGTCAAGCACGTCATCCTGGTGTACGAACGACATCTCACAGTCGATCTGCGTGAACTCGGGCTGACGGTCAGCTCGCAGATCCTCATCACGGAAACACTTTACTATCTGGAAGTACCTGTCGAAGCCGGCGACCATCAGCAGCTGCTTGAAGGTCTGGGGGCTCTGCGGCAGAGCGTAGAACTCACCGTTATGCAGCCGCGATGGTACGATGAAGTCGCGCGCACCCTCTGGTGTCGACTTGATCAGCACCGGCGTCTCCACCTCTATGAATCCCTGGCCGTCGAGATAGCGCCGTGTCTCCTGCGCCATCCTGTGCCTCAGGACCATGTTTGAACGCACCACCTGGCGGCGCAGGTCGAGGTACCGGTATTTCATCCGCAGCTCATCGCCGCCGTCGGTGTTCTCCTCGATGGTGAAGGGGGGTATGTCGGAGGTGTTCAGGACGGTGACCGTATCAACGATAATCTCTATGTCGCCGGTAGGCAGTTTGGGGTTCTTGTTGCTCCGCTCGGCCACCGTGCCGGTCACCTGGACGACGAACTCGCGTCCCAGCCCCCGCGCTTCTCCGCAGAGGGCAGCGTCGGTCTCCATATTGAAGACAAGCTGTGTGATGCCATAGCGGTCACGCAGGTCGATGAAGGTCATCCCCCCGAACTCCCTCGACCGCTGAACCCATCCCGAAAGTGTTACCTTCTCGCCTTTGTTGCTGATCGTCAGCTCCCCGCATGTGTGTGTTCTGTACATAGTTCGTCCTGTTAAGGGAACAAAAGTAAGAATTATTCCCGGTAAAAAACGGTAATAACTTTCCTCGCGAGTCTCGCCCATTTTTCCTAAAATTGCACAACGATAACGGCGCAACGCAGGCATGTACACACCTTTGAAAACGAGGACGGCTCGACTGTCGGTGATCTCCAACTCACTGCTGATCATCATGAAGCTTGTCGTGGGACTGCTGACAAGGTCGGTAAGCATCATCTCCGAAGCCATACACTCTTCCATGGACCTGATTGCAGCGGTGATTGCATTCTCTGCCGTCAAAATATCAGGGACGCCGGCAGACGAGAGGCACCCGTTCGGTCACGGGAAGATAGAGAACGTCTCCGGCGTGATCGAAGCCGTACTGATCTTCGTTGCCGCAGGATGGATAATATTTGAGGCTGTAAAAAAGCTGCTGCACCCTGAGGAGCCGGGTGTTCTGGGACTGGGCATCCTGGTCATGGCCGTCTCGGCTGTGATAAATGCCTTTGTCTCGCGAAGACTCTACAAGGTGGCAAGGCTTACCGACTCCGTAGCGCTGGAGGCTGATGCCCTCCACCTCAAGACCGATGTGATCACCTCTGCCGGCGTGGCCATCGGGCTGGCACTGATGTGGCTCACAGGATGGTATATCCTTGACCCCGTCATCGCCATCCTGGTGGCAATGCTCATAATATATGAATCATGGATGCTTCTCAGGAAGGCCTTCTTCCCGCTGCTCGACACTGCCCTGTCAGAAGAGGAGCTGACAAAACTGAGAGAGATCCTTGAGCAGATGGATGTAAGTTATCATGACCTGCGCACCAGGGCGGCAGGGCACCAGAGGTTCGTAGAGTTCCACCTCGACGTGCCGCCGCAGGAGACGATAGAGACGATACACCGGCAGTGCGACATCATCGAGGAGAGGATAGGGCGCGAATTCCGGGATGTCAGAGTGGTCATCCATCCGGAACCCAAAAAGTGAAATCATGGAGAGTGCAGGCAGCGATGAATTTTACATGCGACTGGCG
>CALMRD010000258.1 GCA_937871625.1 uncultured Bacteroidales bacterium
TAAAAGTAGCTTCTTTCAGAATATTGAATAAAAAAATCCGGTTTTTTTATTTATACAGATTTCACGGCTAAACACAGAAATTACACTGATAATAAAATATCGTGTCATCCCGTGTTCTTTATTGTGAAAAAAATCCTTTTCCCTGATTTTACATGACCTTAACCAGATAGAGTATGGCAATGGTAATAATTGTAAGCGATGATACTCCTATAGGGAACCACACAGGAGCGATCCAGGGAACAGGTATAAGAAACAGTACATCAATTGTTCCGAGCGTAGGAGGCCATTTGATAAGGATATATAATGACAGATAGTAAAACAGATCCCAGAAGGCAAATGTCCACAGGAAAAAGACACCTCTTTCTATCCAGGTTGACCCGACAAGATATGCAATTACTAACAGCATGATAATTGTCGCAGCTTCTCTTGTCATTTCAATGTAAAGAAACCTTTTGGGTATTTTTCCTACTGATTCCTTGTTTCCATCCGAATCTGACATTCCGAGCGCCTTCCTCAGGTATACAACCACAACTCCTTCAAAATGTGCCATGGCAATTCCGAAGACTGCAAGTAAAAATAATTTCAGCAACATATCATATCTGTTTTATAAATCTTAAAAATGCAGGGATGAAAACGATCAATCCGGTTACGGCAGCAGTTACAGCTGATATAAGGACTCCTGCTGCAGCCAGATCCTTGGCTCTCTTAATCCCGGGGTCATATCCTGGTTTTATTGAGTCACATAAACTCTCGATAGCGGTATTCAGGCATTCGGCTGTCAGTACAAGTCCGGCTGCAAGTGTAACAGCTATCCAGTGAGCCGGAGAGATCTTCAACAGAATTCCCGCAGCAATAACCAGGATAAGGATACCTAAATGTATCCTTGCGTTTCTTTCTGAACTTATCAGTGCCGCTATTCCTGCGAACGCATTCCTGAAGCTGTCCGGCAAGCCATCTCCGGATCCCTTCATTGATTCATCTTTCCCTGATGATCTCATTTCGGATATTTTAAGTGATAAAACGTTCTTTCAGTTCCTTCAGTTCCGAACTGACATTGCCTGACAGACCCAGGTAGCGATCAATCCCTCCGTAATGATTCTTAACCCTGTTGATCACTGATATCATATTATCCTCACGAACTGTAATGGCAAAAAGAATCTTCCCGGACGGGAAGAATCCCATGGAAAGTATCTTCCTCAAAATGAGATATTTTTTATAATGAGGAACAACAGAATCATTGGATTCCATATAATTATCAATTACCGACCGCTGGCCGGCACCCAGAGCCATCTGTATCAGTGCACATATAATCCCTGTGCGGTCTTTCCCGGCATGGCAATGTATAAGCACAGGCGTGCCTGAGGGATCAAGAAGCAGTTCAATTATGCTCCTGAAAACACTGACGGAACCATCAAGAATTTCAATATAAAGGTCTCTGATCATTTCCGGGATCAGCTCCCTTGCATTATCATGTTTCAGAAGAGGAATCAGCCGTTCCCTTGTCACCCCCTCAAAATCAAGTGGAAGCGATACAGTATTGAAAGACTCAAGCTGCTTTCTTTTTTTACCTCCTTCCTCAGGTGCCCTGAGATCAACAATAGTCCTGATATTTAATTCATGAAGTCTTCCGATATCCTTTTTACTAATAGTATCAAGGGTTGCTGACCTGAATAGTACATTCTCCTTTATTCGCTTTCCATCAGATGTAATTAACCCTCCTGCATCCCTGAAATTCAGGACTGATCTTATTTCCGACAAAGGGATTGCCATATCAGGTCTTCACATGTGATTGATCTTATTTTTTAACAACCCATTTGTAGTCAACAAACTCGGTTGTGAAATCATCGTCTTTCACCTTAACAAGTATGAATCCTTCTTCATGCCCGAGGTACGGGCCCCGCCACCAGCATCCGGCAACGGCACTGCCAGTTATGAAACGGATACCGTCAATATATATATCCTCATATATATGCAGATGGCCCTGTAGAATCAGTTTCAGGTTATGCCCCTTGAACAGATCAAGAATTTCTTTACCATTATAAATTACGAGTGATGAATCATTTGCAACAGTAGTTCCCTGGTATTTCTGGGTTTCGACTGTAATGAAAGGTATATGTGTACTTAACACTATGGGAGTTGCGGGATCGGTTT
>CALMRD010000259.1 GCA_937871625.1 uncultured Bacteroidales bacterium
TGACCCGCATCCGAAATTGCTTCCTGTCACCAGGATACTACCCCCGTATTCCAGGCTGTTGAGGACGAAATCTTTTCTGACCCCGCCATTCCCGTCATATCTCCAGTCGCGGAAGAGGTTATCGCCGAACCCTTCCCGGGTGGTAGAGGCCAGGAACCGTGCCGGAATAATCTGGTCAGTGTCTATATTTGACTGCGGGAGGGGGACACATGTTGACTCCAGTATGGTGAATTTTTTTCTTTTCATTAGATTTACTAATTGTTAATCTATTGGTTTAATGTAACTTACATGTGGCAAAATAATAATTTTCTTTTCCGGGTTACTGCTAATGTAAGTTTCATTGCCTGTCGGTATTTGTCAATCGAAAACCCGCATCAGTTCCCTGGGGTCAGTTATCCTTCCTGTCACTGCTGCCGCGGCTGCCGTGAGTGGTCCGGCAAGGATGGTCCGTGCACCGGGTCCCTGTCTCCCTTCGAAGTTACGGTTCGAGGTGGAGACCGCATACTTGCCGGGAGGTATCTTATCATCATTCATGGCCAGGCAGGAAGAGCATCCGGGTTGCCTCATGGCAAACCCTGCCCTTAAGAATATATCTGTGAGCCCTTCCTTTTCTGCCTGCCGCGCCACCTGTTGGGACCCGGGAACGATGAGCACCGTTACTCCAGGGGCTTTTTGCCTTCCATCCACCACAGAGGCAAAAGCTCTCAGGTCTTCTATGCGGCCGTTGGTGCAACTACCCAAAAAGACATAGTCTACAGGGTGATCCAGGAGCTTCATCCCCGGTTTAAAGTCCATGTAATCAAGTGCCTTCCGGTAAGAACCGATCTCTTCCGGCCTGATCTGATCTTCTGCAGGTATTACTCCATCGACTGCCACACCCATTCCCGGGTTGGTTCCCCAGGTGATCATCGGCGGTACCGATGAGGCATCAAACTCAAGCTCCTTGTCAAAGAGTGCTCCGGGGTCACTGCGCAGCGAGCCCCATTTTTCAATCAGCCGCATGGCATCGGGATCACTGTTGAATGAGGGTATTTCCGTCAGGTAGCCAAGGGTGACCTCGTCAGGGGCAATGAGGCCGCCGCGGGCACCCATCTCGATGCTCATATTGCACACGGTCATCCTGGCTTCCATGCTCAGGCGGGAGATGGCCTCGCCGGCATATTCCACAAAATATCCCGTTGCTCCGCCGGTGGATATGGCTGATATGATATATAGTATCAGATCCTTGGATGTTACGCCATTCCGGAGTGCTCCGTTGACGGTTATCCTCATCCTTGCCGGCCTGGTCTGAAGAATGCACTGTGACGCCAGCACCATCTCCACCTCGCTGGTCCCGATGCCGAATGCTATGGCGCCGAAGGCTCCGTGGGTTGATGTGTGACTGTCGCCACATACTATTGTCATGCCCGGAAGAGTCTTTCCCAACTCAGGGCCTGTGACATGGACGATGCCGTTATTGTGATGACCTATGCCGAAATACTCTATTCCGGATGCCCTGCAGTTGTCTGCCAGGGCCTCCACCTGTGCCCGTGAGACGGCATCCCTTATCGGAAGATGCTGATGTGCGGTGGGTATGTTGTGGTCTGCCACCGCTGTTGTCTTTTCAGGCCTGAAGACCCCGATGCCCCGTTGCCGAAGTCCCAGAAAAGCCTGGGGACTGGTGACCTCATGGATATAGTGGCGGTCAATATAAAGCACATCAGGACCCTCATCAACGGATCTCACAACATGCGCATCCCAGATCTTGTCAAACAGTGTCCGTGGTTCCATTGTCAATCCTTGAAACAGCATCAATGAATGCCTCTACGGAGGCAGTAATTATATCCGTGTTTGCCGAGAAACCGTAGAATATCTTTCCCTCATGCTCAACCTGGATATGCACCTTGCCGATGTCATCGCTACCCCTGGTGATTGCCTGTATCAGGAACTCCTCGAGGTGTACGTTCTCATGGATCAGGTGTTTGACGGCTGTCAGGGCCGCATCGATAGGACCGTTCCCCGGGGCGGTGGAGGTATGTACCTCGCCGTTGATCCTCACGCCTACGGTGGCCACCGGGGTGACCGAGTTGCCGCAGAGAACCTGCAATGACTCCAGCTTAAGCCTCTTCTCGCCCCTGAAGACCTCTCCGGAGAGGATCTTGATATCCTCGTCATTGATCTCCTTTTTCTTGTCAGCAAGGATCAGAAAACGATGGTAGATCTCATCAAGTTCCTCCTTCCCCAGTTTAATGCCCAGCAGGTCAAGCCTGTGATTGAGTGCCGCCCTGCCGCTGCGGGCCGTGAGAATGATTGATGATTCCCTTATGCCCACCTCCTTCGGGTCAATGATCTCATAGTTTTCACGGTTTTTGAGAACGCCGTCCTGGTGTATCCCTGATGAATGAGCAAAGGCATTTCTCCCGACTATGGCCTTGTTGGCCTGTACGGGCATGCTCATCAGCGTCGAGACCAGCCTGCTGGTGCTGAATATCAGCTTCGGGTTGATGCCGGTGGAGAGGTTCAGGTCATGATGGCTCTTGATGATCATTGCTACCTCTTCTAGCGATGTGTTTCCTGCCCTCTCGCCAATTCCGTTGATGGTCACCTCCGCCTGGCGGGCTCCGTTGATAATACCCATCATTGTGTTTGCGGTAGCCATCCCGAGGTCATTGTGGCAGTGTGTTGAGATGACTGCCTGGTCAATGTTCGGGACATTGTCGACGAGGTATCTGATCTTGGCGCCATATTCCTCCGGGAGGCAATATCCCGTTGTGTCCGGTATATTCACCACTGTTGCCCCTGCTTTTATGACAGCTTCGATCACCCTGGCGAGATAGGCGTTATCGCTTCTGCCGGCATCTTCGGCGTAGAATTCCACGTCGTCAACAAATTTTCTGGCGTATTTAACGGCATCGACAGCTCTTCTGATTATCTCTTCCGGCGTTGTCTTGATCTTGTACTGAATATGGTAAGGAGATGTACCGATTCCTGTGTGAATCCGCTTTCTCTCTGCATACTTCAATGCTTCGGCTGCTACCTCTATGTCCTTTTTCACGGCTCTTGTGAGGGCACAAATGACCGGGTTACGGACTGCCTTGGAGATCTCTACCACTGAATTGAAGTCGCCCGGACTCGATACGGGGAACCCTGCCTCGATCACGTCTACTCCCAGTGCCTCCAGAGCCCTGGCAACTTCAATCTTCTCAACCGTGTTAAGCTGGCATCCTGGTACCTGCTCACCGTCACGGAGAGTTGTATCGAATATTATTACCCTGTTCTCTTCCATAATTTCTGTTTCGTGGTTGTTATTTCTCAGGCCTCAGTTTCCTTACTGCCGCTCCCGTTCTCCAGAGCTCTGATCCGCCCATCTCCTTTAACTCCGCATCGAGTTTTTCGCGATAGTCGGCTGATCCCGTTGAGGAGAGTACCCTGACACACTCTTCTCCTGAGCTGACTTTATCATACAGCTCCCTGAAGACCGGCAGTGTGGCTTCCCTGAACCTGGGCTTCCAGTCGAGGGCGCCGCGCTGCGCCGTGGCGCTGCAGTTGGCATACATCCAGTCCATGCCCTTCTCATCAACAAGCCGTATCAGGCTCTGCGTCAGCTCCTCGACTGTCTCGTTGAAGGCTTCCGACGGTGAGTGGCCGTTATCGCGGAGCACCTGGTACTGTGCCTCCATGATACCCTCGAGGGCACCCATGAGGACGCCGCGCTCCCCTGTCAGGTCACTGAACACCTCCTTCTCGAAAGTGGTGGGGAAGAGGTAGCCTGAGCCAATGGCGATGCCCAGGGCAATGGCACGCTCTTCAGCCCTGCCGGTATGATCATGAAAGACAGAGTAGCTTGAGTTGATGCCGGCGCCGGCGAGGAAGTTGCGTCTCACACTGGTTCCTGAACCTTTAGGAGCACAGAGGATGACGTCTATATCAGGGGGAGGAATCACACCGGTGTGCTCCTTATAGGTGATGGAGAAACCGTGAGAGAAATAGAGCGCCTTGCCTGTCGTAAGATGAGGTTTTATCCGGAGCCAGAGGGTCCTCTGGGCAGCATCGGAGACAAGGTACTGAATGATGGTGCCTCTCTCTGCCGCCTCCTCAATGCCAAAGAGGGTGGTGCCCGGAACGAACCCGTCGGCCACAGCCCTCTCCCAGTCATTTTTGAATTCGGGTGCCTGTCCGATAATCACATTGATGCCGTTGTCTCTCATGTTCATAGCCTGTGCCGGGCCCTGGACCCCGTACCCTATGACGGCCACGACTTCACTCTTCAATACTTCACGTGCTTTTGAGAGCGGAAACTCTTCCCTTGTCACAACACTCTCTGTTACTCCTCCAAAATCGATCTGTGCCATAATTGTCTATTGTTAGATTAGTGTAATTCAGTTAATTATATACTTCGAGTTTTTCAGGTCTTCCTCGTTCAGCTTCCTCCATCTCTTTCAGGTATGCATTCAGCTCCTTGACCTGTCTTGTTACGGCTATCCTGCCCGACCTGACGAACTGAAGTACACCGCATGGTTCAAGAATGGCCAGCAGATCAGTTATCTCCGCCTTGTTGCCACTCTTCTCCACAACGATATATTCTGGTGTCACTTCAAGTATGCGGGCATGATGTTTCCGCACGAGATCACCAATCATACTGCCTGACATCAGCCCCCTGGAGGTGACCTTGAACAGTGCTATCTCCTGGCATATTATCTCAGGTGAGGTGTGCACGAATACCTTGATGACATCGACCAGTTTTTCAATCTGCCTGGCAACCTTATTCACCATGTCAGGCGTAGTGGTTACTACCATGGTAAGCATCTGAACACCTTTGACAGCAGATTCCGAGGCAGTAATGCTTTCTATGTTTATCTGCCTCCTGGTAAGGATAAGCGTTATCCGGCTGAGGATTCCTATATGATCCTCAGTAAAGAGCGATATTGTATATTCCTGCTTCATGATGATTATCTGTATGTTAATGTTACTTCTGAGACTGAGGCCCCGGGCTCGACCATCGGAAGGATATTTGCTTCCCTGCTTATGGCCACCTCCATCAGGAATGGGCCTTTGGCAGCAAGCATTGCACCGACTGCCTGGCCGAGCTCTTCACGGCGTGTCACTCTGCGGGCATTGATGCCATAGGCTCCGGCCAGGACCACAAAGTCGGGGTTTGCCATTTCAGTGGAGGCGTACCTTCCGTTGAAGAACATCTCCTGCCACTGGCGTACCATTCCCAGGAAGTTGTTATTGAGGAGTAATATTTTGACGGGAATCTGATACTGCATTATGGTGCCCAGCTCCTGCAGTGTCATCTGGAAGCCGCCGTCGCCGATAAAGGCAACAACCGGCTTGCCTGGGCTTCCTGATGCTGCTCCCAGAGACGCCGGGAGGCCGAATCCCATGGTGCCCATACCGCCTGATGTCACGAGTGTGCTCTTCTCACTGAACCGGTAGTAGCGTGCCACCGCCATCTGGTGCTGCCCTACGTCAGTGACTATGACAGCATCGCCGTCTGTCAGGTCAGAGACCGTCTTCACCACCTCGCCCATTCTGATGTCACCTTCATCCGGCTCTGTCTCCGGCCTGATCACCTTTTCATATTCCACCCGGTCGAGGATCCTGAACTCCCTTATCCATTTCTCAAGGCTCTTCTCACGGACGAGTGGAAGGAGTGCTTTGAGGGCTTCCCGAGCATCATTGTTGATCTCCAGGTCGACCCTCACATTTTTATTGATTTCCGCCTTATCTATCTCAATATGAATTATCCTGGCATCAGGTGCATACTTTTTAAGGTTGCCGGTAACCCTGTCATCGAAGCGCATGCCCACTGCAATGATCAGGTCTGCCTGGTTGGTGAGCATATTGGAGGCATAGTTGCCATGCATGCCCAGCATACCTGCAAAGAGCCTGTGCTTTTGCGGGAAAGAGGGCAGTCCGAGGAGTGTTACGGCAACGGGGATACCTCCCTTTTCGGCCAGGGCTTTCAGCTCTTCCGCGGCACCGGAGAGGATAACCCCGTGGCCTGCCAGGATAAGGGGCTTTTCAGCATGATTGATCATGACGGCCGCTGATTCAATATCCCTCATATGAAGAGGGATCACCGGGTTATAACTTCTTATATATGTGCATTTCCGGTAGCTATATCTGAGATTTTCAACTTGTGCATCCTTGGAGATATCTACCAGCACGGGGCCCGGCCGGCCCGATCTGGCGATGTAAAATGCTCGCGCAATGGCGTCAGGGATATCCGCCGCCTTCTTGACCTGGGCATTCCACTTGGTCACGGGCATCGAGATACCGAGTATATCAGTCTCCTGAAAAGCGTCGGTGCCTATAAGTACCGATGTCACCTGTGCGGTAATGAATACCACCGGTACGGAATCGAGAAATGCATTGGCTATTCCTGTCACGAGGTTTGTTGCTCCCGGTCCTGATGTGGCGAAACATACTCCCGGCCTTCCTGTTACCATGGCGTATGCCTGTGCTGCGTGAGCAGCGCCCTGTTCATGACGTGTCAGTATGTGCCGGAGCCTGTCACCGTAATCAAGGAGTTTGTCGTACACAGGCATAATGGCTCCCCCCGGATAACCGAATATTGTATCAACACCCTCTTCGATAAGAGACTTAAGGAGTGCTTCGGCTCCCGTGACCTCTGCTTCATGGTTGTTCATATCCTGCTCTGCGGCAGTTGTTGTCTTCTCTTTCATAGTTCCCTCTTAATTTTCATATGAGCCTCACTGCCCCCAGGTCAGCCGAGCTCACGTGGGCAGCGTATACCTGCAGCGATGACGGAATGTCCCGCTTTCTGCCGGCAGGGATGAACCCCCGGACTCCTTTTTTTTCTTCTTTCTGACGCCTCTCTTCCAGAGTCTCTTCGGTGACTGCCAGTCTGATGAGTCTCCCCGGTATGTCGATCTCAATAATATCACCGTCATTGACCAGGGCAATTGTCCCTCCGGCTGCTGCTTCGGGGGAGACATGCCCGACAGAAAGTCCTGCCGTGCCTCCCGAGAAACGGCCGTCTGTTATGAGTGCACATTTTTTGTCAAGACCCCTGGATTTAAGGTAGGAGGTGGGGTAGAGCATCTCCTGCATGCCTGGTCCGCCACGCGGGCCCTCGTAGCGTATGACCACCACATCGCCCTCTTTCACCTTGCCGGCCAGGATTCCGTTTACAGCATCCTCCTGTGAGTTGAAGGTCACCGCCCTGCCGCTGAAGCGTAACATCGAACTGTCGATGCCGGCACTCTTCACAATGCATCCGTCTGCTGCCAGGTTGCCGTAGAGTACCGCCAGTCCGCCGTCAGGGCTATAGGGATGACGGACATCTCTTATGGCACCGATGACCCTGTCATTGTCATGCTCAGGGTAGAGGCCAGTGGCACTGCCGCCCAGTGTGCTCCTCACCCCTCCCGGGGCGCTCAGATAGAGCTGGTGAGCCTGCGGCAGGGCAGTGGCCCTGGCAATATCCCATTCGTCAATAGCCTGCCCCAGTGTATGGTAGTCGACTCTTCTCACCGAGGTGTCGAGCAGACCGGCACGGTCCAGTTCACCGAGTATGGCAAAGACCCCTCCGGCACGGTTTATATCCTCAATATGAAATGATGAGGAGGGGGAGACTCTGCATATGTTTGGCACTTTGCGTGAGAGTTCATCAATGTCTTTCATGGTAAAATCAACTCCGGCCTCATGGGCTATGGCAAGGAGGTGGAGGACAGTGTTGGTGGAACCCCCCATTGCAATGTCAAGCGACATGGCATTGATGAAAGCAGTTCGTGTGGCAACGGAGCGGGGCAGTACAGAATCGTCCCCCTGTTCGTAGTATCTGTATGCCAGTTCGGTTATCAGCCGGGCGGCACGGGTGAAGAGCTGACTCCTGTTGATGTGTGTAGCCACCACGGTTCCGTTACCCGGCAGCGCCAGTCCGAGAGCCTCCGTAAGGCAGTTCATAGAGTTGGCGGTGAACATGCCCGAGCAGGATCCGCAGGTGGGGCAGGCTGACCGTTCGATCTCAAGCAGGTTTTCGTCAGTGACGCTGTCGTCAGCCGCAGCTACCATGGCGTTGACAAGGTCGACGGCTTTACCTCCCGCCCTGCCGGCCTCCATAGGGCCACCGGAGACAAACACCGCGGGGATATTGAGTCGCATGGCGGCCATCAGCATGCCGGGGGTGATCTTGTCGCAGTTGCTTATGCATATCATCGCGTCAGCGCAATGGGCATTGCATACATACTCGACACTGTCGGCAATAAGCTCCCGCGAAGGGAGCGAATAGAGCATTCCGGCATGGCCCATGGCAATGCCGTCATCTATGGCAATGGTATTGAACTCAGCGGCGAACATGCCGAGGCTCTCAATCTCCTTCTTAATGGCTTGCCCGACCTGGTGCAGGTGCACATGGCCCGGCACGAACTGCGAGAATGAATTGACAATTGCAATCACCGGTTTCCCGAACTGTTCCTCCTTCATGCCGTTGGCACGCCAGAGGCTCCTTGCCCCGGCCATGGTCCTGCCGGTCATTGTTCTCAGGCTCCTGAGTTCTACTTTCATTGCTGAACTGTTAAAAAAAAAGCTTCCCGGTTTTCCGGGAAGCTTTCGTATACTATTATTCTTAACTATATATTACTCCCCGATTATGCGCTCGAAGCGATAATAAGAATGAGGGCAATAATATTTAGCGACAGATAATTCATCTCGTAATTATGAAGTGCAAAAATATGGATTAATTTAATTTATCAAGTAAAATGCAGGAAATTATTAAAAATAAATCAAGCACATGCCGGGTAAACTGTCGGGAATAGACTGGTGTTCAACGGTGTGGAGATCAAAAAAATTTATCTGTCCGCAGTGGTTGTAAATTCTATTGTTTCAGAATCCCCAACTCTTTTCCGACTTTTGCGAATGCTGCGATGGCCCTGTCGAGATGCTCCTGATCGTGTGCTGCTGAGAGCTGCACCCTGATGCGTGCCTTGCCCTTGGGTACGACGGGGTAGTAGAAGCCGGTGACATAGATGCCCTCCCTGAGCAGTCTGGTTGCCATCTCCTGTGACATTTTGGCGTCATAAAGCATTACGGCGCAGATAGCTGACTGTGTGGGCTTGATGTCAAAGCCTGCCTTCGACATCTTCTCCATGAAATATTTCGTGTTGAAGTGGAGCTTATCCTGCAGCTCATTGGTTTCGGTCATCATCTCAACCATCTTTATGCCTGCAGCAGCAACCAGTGGCGGAATGGAGTTACTGAAGAGATAGGGCCGCGAGCGCTGGCGCAGCATCTCTATGATCTCTCTCTTTCCTGTGGTGAATCCGCCGATAGCTCCCCCGAAGGCTTTGCCCAATGTGCCGGTGATGATCTCAATCTTTCCCTTCAGGTTGTAGAGCTCTGTCACACCGCGTCCGGTTTCGCCCACTACGCCGGCAGAGTGCGACTCATCTACCATGACCATGGCGTCGTATTTGTTTGCCAGCTCATAGATTCTGTCAAGCGGAGCCACGTTGCCGTCCATGGAGAAGACGCCGTCAGTGACTACCAGCCTGAAGCGCTGTTCCTGTGCCTGCTGCAGCTGGGTCTCCAGGTCTTCCATGTCTGCATTCTCATAGCGGTAGCGTTGCGCCTTGCAGAGGCGCACACCGTCAATAATGGAAGCGTGGTTAAGGGCATCGGAGATGATGGCGTCTTCGCTTGTCAGCAGAGGTTCAAACACCCCCCCGTTGGCATCGAAGCAGGCAGCATAGAGGATGGTATCCTCGGTGCCGAAGAACTCAGCAAGCTTATGCTCCAGCTCCTTGTGCAGATCACCCGTACCGCAAATGAACCGTACCGACGACATGCCGTAGCCGTGAGTGTCAAGAGCATTCCTTGCCGCTTCAACCAGCTTTGCATTGGCCGACAGACCCAGGTAATTGTTGGCGCAGAAATTAAGCACTTTCTGCCCTGTATCAAGAGTAATCTCCGCACCCTGCGGTGAGACAATGACACGTTCATGCTTGTAGAGCCCTGCTTCCTTTATCTCATTGATCTGTGTCCTGAGATAATCCTGGTATTGATTGTACATCTGAGAGAAGAATCACTAAAACGGATGCAAAGATCGCGTTTTAAAGCGATTATTCAATGACGATAATCATCTCCGGAAGATTAAAATGGCACACATTTTTTATCATGCGCCAGGGTATCCGCTACATTAATTCATGGTTGTTACAGTCCGAACTTTTCGATTATCTGGTCTTTGGTAAGGCCCAGAATGCCCAGTTTTTTGCCCACTTTGATGAATTTTTCAAGGGCTGCCTCCAAGTGGTGTATCTCATGACCGGCGGATATCTGGGTTCTTATCCTTGCCTGGCCGTTTGGAACCACCGGGAAGAAGAAGCCTATGGCATAGATACCCTCGTTAAAGAGCTCTTTGGAAAAGTCCTGTGAAAGCTTTGCATTGAAGAGCATGACAGGTACGATCGGGGTATTTCCCTCCTTAAGGATAAACCCCGCATCTTTCAGTCCTTTCCTCCAGAATGCCGCATTCTTCTCCAGCTTATCGCGTCTTTCAGTGCTGGCCGATAAAATATCAAAGACCTTCAATACTCCCGACACAATGACGGGGGCGATGGTATTGGAGAACAAGTAGGGGCGTGCCTTCTGCCTGCACATCTCCACTATCTCCTTTCTTCCCGAGACACAACCTCCGGATGCTCCTCCCAGGGCCTTGCCGAAGGTGGTGGTGATGATGTCGATCCTGCCCATGACATTGCATAACTCATGAGTCCCGCGGCCAGTCCTGCCAATGAAACCGGTGGCGTGAGAGTCATCCACCAGCAGCAGGGCATCGTACTTCTCGCACAGCCGTGCCATCTGGTCAAGTTTTGCCGTGTCCCCGTCCATCGAAAAGACCCCGTCAGTGATCACCAGCTTAAGCCTTTTGTTTGAGTGGAGCAGGAGTTTCTCTTCGAGGTGCTCCATGCTGGAGTGCTTGAAGGTGTCGTGCTGGGCGCTGCATAGCCTCATGCCGTCAATGATTGAGGCATGCACCAGTCTGTCAGAGATCATGATGTCCTCACTGGTGAGTATTGCTTCAAAAACACCGGCGTTGGCATCCATGCAGGAGGGAAAAAGTATTGTGTCTTCCGTGCCCAGGAATTCTGTCACCTTGTTTTCAAGCTCACGGTGTATATCCTGCGTGCCGCAGATAAAACGTACAGAAGACATACCGTAACCTCTTGACTCAAGACCCTCATGTGCTGCCTTAATCACGTCAGGATGGCTTGAAAGACCCAGGTAATTGTTTGAGCACATATTGATTACCTTCTTCAGGTCTGAGCCTGAAGGAAACTCAACCTCTATATCGGCAGCCTGGGAGCTGTGGATGAAACGCTCCTCCTTGAATATGCCACCGTTTCTGATATCTGCCAGCTGTGACAGATAAAGGTCCCTGGTTTTTTCAGAGTAACTCATGATGCTGAAAATTTATTTGTTCAGATACTGGTTCACCAGTGCTACAATATTATTAACGCTGTCAAATGCCTCAGGCGTGGCCTTGCTTGGCGGGATCTTGATCTTGAATTTGTTCTCGAGGAAGACGAGAAGTGACACCATTGAGAACGAATCAACGTAACCGCTGGAAATAAGGGGCGTCTCATAAGTTATTGTAGTGTCATCATCGTCAATGTACTCTTTGATGACATAGTTCCGGATCAGCTCCTTCATCTCATTCAGATTATTCTCTTCCATAACATATTCATTTTAAGGGTTATAATTGCAAGTTGCCAAAAATATTATTCATCCTGACGATCAATCTTTACAGCTCCGGGAAGCCGGTTTCGTTTGAGGGTTATATCTTCAAATTCCGGATATTCAGTCATTTTCGAGTGTCGAAATGTCACCTATCTCCTCACCCCATTCCCTGGCATGAAGCACTCTTCTCATGATCTTTCCGCTTCGTGTCTTGGGCAGGGTATCCATGAACTCAATAGCCTGGGGCATTGCCAGCGGGGAGAGTTTTTTGCGAATGAAGTTCATGATCTCGAGTTCAAGATCAGGGCCGGGATTAAAATCGGGTTTGAGAGTGATGAAGGCTTTAACCACCTCCATGTTGATCTCATCAGGTTTGGATGTGACGGCTGATTCACCTACGGCAGGATGTTCGAGCAGAGCGGATTCAACCTCAAACGGGCTCACCAGGTGCCCTCCGGTGTTTATTACATCGTCATCGCGGCCGATGAACCAGTAGTAACCTTCACTATCGATGCTTGAACGGTCGCCGGAGAGATACCATCCGTCAACAAATTTTTCCCTGTATTTTTCCTCATTCCTCCAGTAGGTTCTCATCATGGCGGGCCAGCCCGGTTTGAATGCAATAAGGCCGGCTCTTCCGGGCTCCTCAATGGGTGTGAAGGTGACCGGATCAAGTACTGCTCCCGTAATGCCCGGGAAGGTTTTTCCCATCGATCCGGGCTTAATCTTCATCCCGGGGAAGTTGGTGATCATTATCGATCCTGTCTCCGTCTGCCAGAAAGTATCATGGAACTGTTTTCCGAACACCCTTCCTGACCATATCACCGCTTCCGAGTTAAGAGGTTCGCCGACGCTCGCAAGGTGACGCAGTGAGGAGAGATCAAACTCCTTCACAAGGTCGTCTCCGGCTTTCATCAGTGACCTGATGGCGGTGGGGGCAGAGTACCATACTGTTATCCTGTTATTCTCTATGAACCGGTACCAGGCCTGGGCGGAAAAACCGCTGTCCAGGACACACTGTGTCACCCCCAGGCTCCACGGTCCTATTAT
>CALMRD010000260.1 GCA_937871625.1 uncultured Bacteroidales bacterium
ATCGTGGAAAATCTTTCACGAAACGAGGCCATTTGCAGCGAGGTAAACAATTGTCTGAGGCAGGGCCGGCACGAGTCATGCATGCTGGTGATGAAGACCAGGGAAGAATGGGAGAATATGAAATCGGTGATCAGCCAGGACCTTAATTTCTACGGGATAGGCCTTGACTTTGAATTTGATATAGTAGGAGCGGACCAGGCTGCACAAATAACCAGGACAAAGAACACTTACTTCAGTAATGGTCTGGAAGAGATGCTGGAGAAATCAGGGTATAAACTCAGTTTGCGGTTTCCTGAGAAACGTGATTTCATTCTTGCCCAGATGGGTGATATCTTTATCTTTTCGATGTTGCTTCTGTTTTTGATATCCCTCTCATTCATAATAATATATACATACTACAGGCGTGAGAAGCTCCTGACAGAGAGCATTGTGGATTTTGTTAACAATGTTACTCATGAGTTCAAAACCCCGCTGACCAACATATCACTCGCAAACAGCATGCTCTCTAAAAACGAGAAAGTGAAAAACGATGAGAAACTGTCGTTTTATACCAATGTAATCAAAACCGAGCAGGGCAAGCTGAATGAGAAAGTTGAGAAGTTGTTTAAAACTGACTTTGCCGGCATTGACAGGTCGTTGCCCAGGGAGGAGATAGATGTAGGGGAGGCTCTGGAAGATATTGCAGAAACGTTCAGGGTGCAGATTGAACAAAAGGGAGGGAAAATAGTCACTGAGAAGGCAGGTGGACGGTTCACGGTTATTGGCAATATTGACCTGTTTCATATTGCTCTCGGGAACCTGGTTGACAATGCAGTCAAATATTCAGTCCAACCACCTGAAATAATAATCAGACTGACCTCAGTAGATCAAAAGCTTGTCATTGTAATTGAGGACAACGGTCCCGGCATACCAAAGGAATACAGGGGAAAAGTTTTTGATAAGTATTTTCGTGTACCTGAAGGTAATACACACAGTGTTGATGGCTTCGGCCTGGGACTATACCAGGTTCGGGGGATAATTTCAGGAATGAGAGGCAGCATCAGAATCGTGAACAGGAAGGAGGGAGGCCTGGCGATGACCATCGAACTTCCTCTGGCTGAGAAAGATGACGGAAAATCATAAACATACGAGAATACTGCTTGTTGAGGATGATCTTAACCTGGGTTTTTTGCTGGTCGACTTCCTTGATTCAAACGGGTTTGAGGTTAAACTTTACCGTGATGGTCAGTCAGCGCTGCAGGGATTCACTAGAGCCGGGGCTGACTTCTGCCTGATTGATATTATGCTTCCAGGCATGGATGGATTTACGCTGACGGCCAGGATTAAAGAGCTTGACAGCAAGATCCCGGTGATAATCATCTCTGCACGGTCACTTAAGGAAGACAAGATCACCGGGTTTCGCCTCGGGGTGGATGACTACATAACCAAACCGTTCGACGAGGAAGAGCTCCTCTACAGGATCAGGGCCGTACTCGGCAGGACAACCCGGTCCGCAACTGAGTCACCCGATGAAGCTGAGATCATCAATATCGGCCGGTTTTCGTTTGACCCAAGGAATCTCAGTCTGATCCAGGGAGGCAATTCACAGAGAATGACTATAAAGGAGAGCAGGATACTCGGTAAGCTTGCATCTTCAGTCAATAACATTGTTACACGTGAAGAGATAATGATTGATGTCTGGGGCGAAGCCGATTACTATACAGGCCGAAGTCTTGACGTATTCATTTCAAAACTGCGCGGCTATCTCAAAAGTGATCCCTCGGTGCAGATTGTCACGATCCCTACACTTGGTTACAAGCTTGAAATAAAGAACTGATTTGCCGATTAGCAGGTCAATGATAAGTGAGGTTACAGGAACATCTGGCTGATTAGGCCGGCAGATACTGAACCCGTAGGCGGTGAACCCGGGGTACAGGTCACTGGATAATTATCCCGGTTGCAGCTGTCATTTTCATCACTATCATCTTTCTGGCGGACAAGATGGACGACTTCAAAAAGAATTTCTGACATTGATACGCTTTGGTCCTGGTAACTTTGATGTTCATCCGGATTCATAGTTTAAAATTTTCATGTATCCTGGATTGTTATAGTCAAGTAAAGATTATAATGTTATATTTCGTAAATTAACGAAATGATTATATTTGAATGCTGAAACTGCAGGAAGCAGTCCGGCACAAAACTAATATCCCTGGTAAGGGGCTATGTCTGAATTGTATCATAATAAAGGATTCTGCAGCGGAGGGTTTCTGAATCTCACTCCTCGTGAAGCTTATGCCGAAGCCTCAGAGGGTGTGGCCCTGTTTGTGGATGTGAGGGAGGAGAGGCTGACAGGCTACAAGAATTTTGATGTTCCCCGATTGCTCCATTTACCTAAGAGCAGAATCGAAAAGGATTATGTTGATCTGTCGCGCGAACAGCCGCTTATTATTGCCGACTCAGTTGGATTGAGGAGTCACGAGGTGATGGAGTTTCTCCTGGCAAAGGGATTTACCAA
>CALMRD010000261.1 GCA_937871625.1 uncultured Bacteroidales bacterium
TTCCATTTTGTGGGCAGCGCTATGACGGGCAGCCTGGGGTCATCAATGCCGGGCTCATAACTGTTTGTTCCATGATTCATCCTCCTCAGTATCACGTTGGGGACGAAGTTTGCGTATGTCCTTTCGTACATACCGCGTATGATAGTACCACCGCCCGACGGGTATTCATAGCTGTAGGGACCAAAATAGAGGTCGCCCTGCGGCAGGTTGGTAAGTGCGCTGGCCATTAGCGGAAGGGCCGTGGCCTGATCTACACCGGCAAGCTTTATACCGTATTGCAGTCTCAGGGCATTGATAAACTGAACCCATTTGGCTATGTCTCCCTTGAGGGCCACATCCTGCACTGCAAAGAAGGCCTTGTTATCAGCATTCATCTTGTTATAGGCGGCAGTGAGACCTTCGGAGATATCCTTAAAATCGGTCAGGATTGATATATAGATCTCCTTTGGGTCATCATACTTGGGATAAAGTTTGCCCACGTTGCCCTGCAGTGCCTCTGAATAGGGTATGCTGTTGAAGAAATCGACACTCCTCAATGCCAGTATATCCTTGAAGACAGTGGCCAGCATATAGTATGCCTCCACCTGGTCTTTCTCAGCATCTGACATTGCGTCAATCTTTTCCTTCATCAGGGCCCACTCCTTCACCTTGGTGTAGTGATACCCGAATGCATTTACCACTGCGCTGGGGTCAAACCCGTTAACGCCGGTTGTGACATCAGCATAGTCAACATAATAGGGATAATACCTGTCAGTAATATACCTGTGTGCTATCTGTGCATAGGCCGGGATTCCCCATCCGCTGTTCTGCCACCAGTACTCGCCATAATCCTTGACAAAGAGCTGCCACTGGTACAGCATGCCTGAGAACATGCCGGCTACAGATTTCTCTTCCGGCGGGTTCACCGTCTCCGGATTCTTGTATGCATCCTCCAATACATCCTGGCACGATGTGAGCGCCATTGCAAAGAGGGTAATAACTATCAATAACTTTTTCATATGATTCATCTCTTGGTTGTTTAGAAACTGACATCAATTTTGAATCCATAGCTGCGAAGCTGGGGAAGAGGAGTGTACTCAACAAACTGGTCGTTACCCAGCAGTGATTCGGGATCAATATTGGGCATCGTCTTATACAGGTAGAAGAGGTTCCTGGCAACAAGTGACACTGTCACCTTCTGCAGCTTGAGCTTATTGGATAACTCCTGCGGAATGGTATACATAATGGCGGCTTCGCGGAACTTAATATAGTCGTTCTTGTAAAGCTTGTCAGGTGCAAACCATTCATTCATATCCTGTATAAAGGTCGACCAGTACTCAATTGCACTCACGATAATGTCATTGTCCTGGTAGACCCCGTCAGATACTTCCTTGACGCCCTCCAGTATCAGGCCGTCATGATAGACGATGCCGTCACGTGCTGCAGCCGGAGCTGCCTGGTTATGCTGCCATGCTATCCTGCCCCCGGTGGCATCGTCTACATAGTATGCCATCCCTCCGTGCTCTTCGTTTCTGTACTTGAGTGACTCGACGTTCTGTCCGTTACCGAGCAGGTAGTAATTGGTATGTGACAGGAAGGTGCCGCCAAACTTATAGTCAAATCCCAGGTGAAGGCTCAGCTTTCCGTAATACAGATCGGTCGTTAAGCCGCCAATAAAATTAGGATTGATATTTGCGGCAGTAACGAATTTGGAGTTGTCACGCACATATAACCCTGAGCTGTTTACTACCTTGTTGCCCTGCGGGTCACGCAGATAGTCGTACATCTGCACGTCACCGATGGGTTTTCCCTCTATAGCCATGATCGAATAGCTGTTGGAGCCGGCTATGCGGTACTCCGTCATGCCCGGGTAAAGCTTGATTACCTTCGTACGCTGGTTTGCGGTGGTGAAGGTCACATCCCATGTAAGTTTGGGAGTCCTGAGAGGGGTATATTTCAGTAAAAGCTCATATCCCCAGTTCTTGACGTCACCGGCATTGATCTTGATTGTACTGAATCCACTGGCAGGAGTAATACCAAGGCCCATGATCTGGTCATAGGTGTGGGAAGTGTAATATGAGAACTCAGCAACAAGAGGCTTCTCCACAAACCACCGGGTATCAAACCCTATCTCAAATTCGCGCTTGCGTTCGTTCTTGATATCACTGGTAAATAATGCGCTGGGGCCATATACGGTTATGGCGTTGGTACGTTCCACCATCCCCACTCCGAAGTCACGGTTGGTCCAGTAGGGTGTCGGTGCAGCACGACCCACATCGGCAAACGACATCCTCAACTTACCGTAAGTGAGTTGGGGAACGGTAAATGTCGAGCTGAAATTCCATGTGGCCGAGATGCCGGGATAGAAGTATGAGTTGTTTGCCGGGGGAAGCAGTGATGACCAGTCATTACGTGCGGTGAACTCCAGGTAATATGTGTTCTCCCAACCGAATGATGCCTGCCCCAGAACACTGTAGTTCGTAAATGAACTGCGGTTATGCGACCGTGTCTGCCAGAAGCTTCCGGTTGTTGTTTTTGACCCGTTGAGCGAATACCATCCATCAAACTGCAGTCCGCCCACAGTGCTAACGCCGATGTTGGTTTCAGTGAAGGTTGTTATCTCTGGTCCTGCAAAAATGACGACATCAAGTTTATCATTTATGAATTTCTTTGAGAAATTAAGGAATGCGTTGTAGTTCTGGTTGACGATGTTTCTCCTGCTGAACTCATAGCTTCCGCCTTCTACGACAGGCATCAGTTTGGTAACCTTGTTCATGGTGGTGAAGTCCCAGTCTGTAAAGTCAGTCCCGGCATTCGCCGTAAGCGATAACCACTTGGTGAACTGAAGGTTCATCTTGATAGCACCGGTAATATGGAGCTTATCGTCTATGTCGCGGTTCTCCAGCTGGTCCCAAAGCAAATTCATATACCCATATTGGTCAAATGACATCGGGAATCCGTAGTCATCAAGAACGGCCTTCTGACCGAACTTGTCCTTGTAGAGGTATTTAAGCCCCTGGTAGTCAAGGTCACGGTTAAAACCATATGAGACCAGCCGGCCCAGGTTCTGATACCTGTTCTGGGTTCTGACCTTATGAATATTTGTATATACCTCAAACGTGGCCAGCTCTGAAGCGTTTATCTGGCCACTGAAACTGACCGAGTTGGTCTTCTGGTAGAAGTTCTCCTGCATACCGTTATAGTCCCTTGTGGTAAATGCGAGACGCATGGCTCCCTTCTCGTTGGCTCCTGCTATGGCAGCTGTCAGGCTGTTGGTGTTGGTCTTCCTGAACATGTTAATCCAGTTGTCAGGATAAGCCTTGTAGGTAGTCATGGTACTGTCATAATTCATGATCGGCGAGCCGTCGAAAGCCGGACCGAACTGGAACCTGCTGTTATTCATCACCCTGACCGTCTGTCCGAGTTTGTTGGTGCCATAAATGGTGTCGTAGATTGAAGTTCCCGATCCAAACTCATTCTGCCATTCGATGGTGTTCACCGGCTGTTCAAATGTATTCTGGTAGGTAAGTGTCACACCCAGTCCTCTTGTCGACTGTCCCTTCTTCGTGGTGATCATTACTACGCCGTTGCCTGCGCGGCTTCCATAGAGCACCGTAGCCTTGGCTCCTTTAAGAATTTCGATCGACTCTATATCTTCGCTGTTGATATCGTTGATGCCGGTACCGTAGTCAGGCGAGTTGAGCGGGTCATATCCCCTGTTGGCCATGTTGGAGTTCTCATCGTAGATGGGAACGCCGTCAACGACAAACAGCGGGCGGGTCTTGGTGCTCACATCCAGTCCGGCTGAGCCCCTGATCTTGATGTTGACGCCACCGGTCGGTCCTGCAGTGCCTAGCTGTATACCCACACCTGCAGCCTTGCCGTAAAGTGATGCGAGAGCGTTCTGGGGTGTTCCTGCAACGGTGATCTCTGCAGCCTTGATGGAACTCACGGAATAACCCAGTGCCTTCTTGTCGCGCTTGATACCCAGAGCGGTGACAACAACATCCTCTATCATTTCCGTGGCTGGTACCAATGCCACATCAACAGTGGTACGGGTACCGACGGAAACTTCCTGGTCATTGTAGCCTACCATTGAAAAGACAAGGACCTCCGAACCGGAGGGAACATTAATCCTGTAATTGCCATCAATGTCAGTGGAGGTACCCACCGTCAGTCCCTTTACAATGACACTGACACCGGGAAGCCCGGTACCGTCATTGGCATCGGTGACCTTGCCGGAAACGGTCTTCTGTGCCAATGCTGCCTGAAATCCGCATAGCAGCATTGCCACCATAATCATAATTAGATTTTTCATAAGCTGGTTTTAAGTTGGTTAACTGAAAATAGTCTGTGGATGATCTGACAAAACCCCTTGCCGGAGCCAGGGGATAGCTGATCTACGGAGAAAATAGGGAGGGATTTTTCATAGTTTTCTGAGTTGGTTAGGTTAGTGTAACGTAATGAAACATAATATATAAATCAGTATCGCAATCGTTTTCCCTATCGTGTACAGACTTGAATTAAGATTCAAATGTACAAATTTATATTTTCTATAAACAATAAGTTATGTCATATTTAAAACATACATGAGGATGAATTCTATTTCCAGTTTAGAGATTGGCATTTCAATGACATTGCTGCATAGGTCTGATAAAAATTTGTAAAAAATCATAGATTCTTTGAATCCGGAAGTATCGCCTGCCGTCATCGCAAAGATTAAGTGACACCAATTTATATCTATCAATCATCGTATAATCAGGCTGGCAGTAAGGGTGAAGAGAAGCCCGCATACTGAAATAATGGTTTCCATCACCGTCCACGACTGGAGTGTCTGCTTCTCGTTCATCCCGAAGTACTTGCTTACAAGCCAGAAGCCACTGTCGTTGACATGCGAAGCGATTGTAGCTCCGGATGATATGGCTATTACGATCAGGGCCATATGAGGAGCATCCAGAGCGAAAACTGACAGCATCGGTGCCACGATGCCGGCGGCAGTGATCATGGCAACGGTGGCTGATCCCTGGGTGATACGCACCAGCGCCGCAACGACCCATGCCAGCACTATTGGCGAGAGAGCTGTCCCGGCCACTGAGTCGGCCAGGGTTGTTCCGATGCCGCTCTGAACCAGAACCTCCTTCAGAACCCCTCCTGCTCCTGTGACGAGGATTATGATTCCTGCCGGCCCCAGCGCTTTTGTGCTGAGAATCATGATTCTGTCGCGCGACATGCCCCGCCGTATGCCCAGCAGCCAGATCGCCAGCAGTGTTGCGATTATCAGTGCCGAGAAGGGATGACCGGCAAAAATCAAAATATCAGTAACCATGGATGATGCCAGCCCTCCATTCCTGATTAATATGGCTGAAATAGTACTTATTACTATCAGCATTAAGGGTGTAATAATCAGAATGAATATCAGCCGGAATGAAGGCAATCCGTTCCGGGAAGTTTCATCATCGCTTTCACCGGTTACTGCGTCAGGCGGGTCTATCTTTATCCTGCCGGCAATGAACCTTCCGAAGAGCGGTCCTGCAATAACTGCCGTGGGAAGCCCCAGCATCAGGCCGAGCAGGATAACCCATCCAAGGTCTGCACCGATTATCTCCGAGACGGCTACGGGCCCTGGCGTAGGGGGAATGAAACTGTGAGCCACCGCCAATCCTGCAAGAAGCGGTATTCCGTAATAGAGGAGTGATTTCCCGGTATCCCTTCCCAGGGCATAAATTAGCGGGATAAGAATTATCAGGCCGACGTCGAAGAAGACTGGAATTGCGACAATGAACCCGGTAAACAACATTGCCCATGATGCTCTGCCCTGCCCGAATTTCCTGAGCAGGGAGTTTGCCAGGGCGTGAGCTCCGCCGGAGCTCTCAAGGATCTGTCCGAAGATTGCACCCAGGCCAACAACCACGGCTATGAATCCAAGTGTTTCTCCCATCCCCTTCTGGATGGCAGCGGTTACCTCCCTGAGCGGCATTCCGGCAAGGATACCAACAAAGATTGCAGTGATCAGAAGCGAAATAAAGGCGTTGATCCTGACCTTCAGCACCAGCAGCAGTAAAAGCGCAACACCGGCGGCGACAATCAGGATAATGGATGAGACAGACATATCTGACCTGAAAGTATGATAAACATTTCAGGAAGAAAGTTAATTAATAAAAACTAATTTGGTTCTGAGACTTTCTCTTTGCCGGGATGTAAAATTCCGTTGGCAGCAATTTAGGGATTCCAGTGAAAACACCGTTCATCAACCGGTGCTGAACCACCCGGGCATCTCCGGAAACGAATTAAAAGTACAGGGGAGACTCATTTTCACAAGTATTAATTGTTAGTCCTTTACACAGCGTACGGAATAGCCATATTGCCTGTCTCGCTCATGCCTGTCGATTCCTTTAATATCGTATCCCAGGTACCGCATCCAGTAATTTCCCTGTGTTGTGGCAGGAGTTGTAGTAAGGTAACCAGTCCACTGCCTGAACCAGTTGAATTCTCCTGTTGGTCTCCGATAACCTGTTCCATAGGCCGTGAAACCCGAATTATTGTTGGCACCGAGGTTTGGGTCATCCCAGTTGACAGTCGCCTTCAATTTGCCACCCACATTCTGATCCTCGGCCCGTATTGCATCTAGGTATGCCTCTGCCTGAGGCAGGCCCAGCTCCAATTCAAGGTCAATCCATTCTCCATCTGTTGGGATATGCCACCCGGAGGGGCATAACCCTTTGTTACTAAATACTGCATACCCGTTATACAATCCGCCATAAGTGGATTTATTGGCAGCATTATTTTCCGGCCAGCAGTAGGCGGCGGTGCTCAGCGCAGCCCATTCAGAAACATCAGTTACGAGTGGTATCTCTGAGCCGTCCCTGAATTTTGTCGTCCTGAGATTCTCCGCCATCCATTCGTTACCGCCGATGACAATGGTTTTGTAAACATTGCCGTCTATATCCCTCAAAGCGTCGTCATCTTTCTTACAGCCGACAAGTAACAGGAATAATAATCCGGCAACAACGGCCGGAATGAACTTTCTTAGGGAATCTTTCATGGGTAATTGATTTGGATGGTTATTAAATTAAAATGATGCTGATATTGTCAATCATGTTTTCACCTGTCCATTGCATCCAATTTAAGACGATTTTTCAAACCTGCAATAGATACTTTAGGATTTTGTTTTGAGGGATACCCTGGCTCTTAACAAATCTGACTGAAAGCGCCGCCAGATCATGTTTCATATGCCTGATGGCTGCCTCCGAAAGGAGATATATCCTATGCAAGCACTCTCCGCCACCAGTTTCTGACCGCCCGCAAAAATTGCCAGGTAATTTTTAAGAAAACTTTAACAATGAGAACATTGCAGGTATAATTCATTCAATTTCAGTTAAAAATACCTGTTTGGCCTCTCTCCAAACCTGTCCGGCAATCTCTCTCCTATTGTAAATGTGAATTTCCCCTTTTTAAATTTGCATTCCGTATGAAAAAAATAGAAAAAACAGGAGGAAATTCTTATGTCACCACTGAAGAAACTAACTGCTCTATTTATTATCCTTTCATCTGGGATAGTCTCCTACGGCCACGGTGCCGTCTCTGAAAAGGACAGCTTGCTGCTCTATACCCCATTCACCAAAATCAGTGTTCCCCCGGGAGAATCTGTTGATTACACCCTGGACTTCATCAACCACGGCGATAACGTTGCCACCCTGGACCTTGCCGTTACCAACCTGGCCCGCAACTGGAGCTACACCCTCAAGTCAGGCGCCTGGAACGTAAGGCAGATATCCGTGCTGCCAGGAGAAAAGAAAAGCCTTCAGCTGCACGTCGAGATACCCTACCAGGTGAACAAGGGGAATTACAGAATATACGTTGTTGCAGGCGCCGACCACACCCTGCCTCTGACAATCAACATCTCGGAGCAGGGCACATACAAGACCGAGTTCACCACAAGGCAGGCGAACATGGAGGGACACTCCGGTTCCACTTTCACCTATAACGCTGACCTCAGGAACCGCACCGGAGAGATGCAGACCTATGCCCTGCAGGCTGAGGTGCCGAGGGGATGGACCATTACTTTCCGTGCCAACGGCAGGCAGGTGACATCGGTGGAGGCTGAGCCCAATGGTACTGTCAGCGTCGCCGTTGAGGTCAAACCATCAGACCAGGCTGAGGAGGGCAACTACTCAATTCCGGTCAGGGCAGTGGCGGGGTCAACATCGGGCGAACTCACACTGGAGGCAGTCATCAGCGGGACATACAAGCTGGAACTGACAACACCGACGGGCCTGCTCAGCTCGAACATAGTGGCCGGCGACGAGAAGAACATCGAACTTATTGTTAAAAACACCGGCAGTTCTGTCCTCAACAGTGTGAAGCTAAGCAGCTCAACACCTGTCAACTGGGAGGTGATCTTTGATCCCAAAGAGATAGAAACACTCCTCGCGGGTAAGGAGGCCAGCGTGACAGCAACCATCAGGGCTGACAGGAAAGCTATACCCGGTGATTATGTGACCACCCTTGAGGCAAAGACACCTGACGCCTCTTCCAAAGCCTCCTTCAGAATGTCGGTCCGCACCCCGATGCTCTGGGGATGGGTCGGCATCCTCGTAATAGTGGCCGGCATAGGCACCGTGTGGTATCTGTTCCGGAAATATGGAAGGAGGTAACCGTGACCGAAAATATTATTGAACTTAAGGGACTGACCAGGAGATATGGTCAGTTCACAGCTGTTGACTCCCTGAACCTTGCAATTGAAAAGGGCGAGATCTTCGGGCTGCTTGGACCCAACGGCGCCGGGAAGTCGACCACCATACTGATGATGCTGGGCCTTGCCGAGCCTGACGGCGGCACGGTACGGGTATGCGGCTACGACCCTGTCAGTGATCCTGTCGAAGTAAAGCGAAGGGTCGGGTACCTGCCCGAGGAGGTGGGTTTCTACGATGACCTATCAGGAATGGAAAACCTCATTTACACAGCCCGTCTCAACGGTTACTCAGCAAATGATGCGCGGACGAGGGCCGGAGAGCTGATTCGTCGTGTAGGCCTGGCCGGTGAGGAGGATAAGAAGACAGGCAAATACTCCAGGGGAATGAGACAGAGGCTCGGCCTTGCCGATGTACTTGTCAAGGATCCGGAGGTGATCATCCTTGATGAGCCGACGCTTGGAATAGACCCCGGGGGAGTGAGGGAGTTCCTTGATCTGATAGTCAGGCTCAGTCGCGAACAAAAGATCACCGTCCTCTTCTCATCCCATCACCTGCACCAGGTTCAGCAGGTGTGTGACAGGGTGGGGATATTTGTGAAAGGCAAGCTTCTGGCTGTCGGAGACGTTCAGAGCCTGGCAGCACAGCTTTTCAACGGTGACGGTCGGCCTGTCGGTTCAGAAAGAAAGAACTACAGTCTTGATGATATCTATTTCCGTTATTTTGAAGGAGGAGTGGATCATGAGTAATGCTATTCTATCAATAAAAGCAAAGCTTTCCCATACCGGGGAGAGTATCAGGCATCCCTTCCGCGTGATAGTGGAGAAGGAGATGGCAGACCATATCCGCAGCTGGAGATTTATCATTCTCATTGCCATTATTGCCCTCACCACTATCGGATCACTGTACACTGCCCTGACAAACTTTTCCCAGGCTGTTAAGCCCAATGACCCGGAGGGCACCTTTTTCTTCCTGAAACTGTTTACCATCACCGACGGCACCATGCCCTCATTCACTGTCTTCATCAGCTTTCTGGGGCCGTTGCTGGGTATTGCCCTCGGATTTGATGCCATCAACTCGGAACATAACAGGGGCACCCTGGGACGTATGCTTTCGCAGCCGATACACCGTGACTATATCATCAATGCCAAGTTCACCGCCGCACTGGCAGTGATAAGCGTTATGCTGACAGCGCTGGGATTGTTGGTCATGGGGGCCGGACTGTTCTTTATCGGCATCCCTCCCACTGCCGGAGAGTTTATGAGGATAGTATTCTTTACCATATTGAGTATTCTTTATGTGGCATTCTGGCTTAACCTCTCGATACTCTTCTCGGTGCTGTTCCGTCAGCCCGCCACGGCTGCTCTCTCGGCTATAGCTGTCTGGCTGTTCTTCTCGGTATTCTACCCACTGATTATAAACCTTATAACGAAGTCACTTGAGCCGCCACCGACAGCTACTCCACAGCATATGATCGCTTTTGAGCAGTTCCGGCTGGTACTGCTGCGGCTGATGCCCAACCAGCTCTTCAGCGAGGCAACCACCACCCTACTGATGCCCTCAGTGCGCAGCCTCGGTCCTCTTACCATGGAGCAGATGATAGGTGCCCTGCCGGGTCCGCTGCCGCTGGGACAGAGCCTGCTGATGGTGTGGCCGCAGGTGACAGGACTGGCTTCAGGTACTATTATCAGCTTTGTAATATCATATATACTATTTATGCGACGAGAGATAAGGTCGCGGTAGAAGTACCTGGCAGGAAGGGTTCCGGGTTTTGCCCCAGCAGGATGGATTCCGGGTTTTGTCCCAGAAGGAAGGATTCCGGGTTTTGCCCCAGAAGGAAGGATTCCGGGTTTTGCCCCAGAAGGAAGGGTCCCGGGTTTTATCCCTGAAGCTGCGGTTAGTCAGGATATCTTTGCTCCGATGCTGGCCAGATCATCAAAGAAGCCGGGATATGACTTTGCCACCGCGCCGGCACCGGAAATAGTAACTGCCCTGTCTGCTGCCAGAGCCATCACCGCCGCCATCATGGCAATACGGTGATCATTGTATGATGATACCGTGGCGCCCCCTGGCCGGCTGCCACTGATTAACATCTCATCACCGGTAATCTGAACTCCGATATTCATAGCGTGAAGCAGTTCGGCAATGGCTCCTGCCCTGTCGCTCTCCTTGTGTTTCAGCCGATTCACACCCATGATCCTGCTGGTGCCTTTGCAGAATGCCGCCAGCGCTGCCAGCGGGGGAAAGAGGTCAGGTGAATCGGTGGCATCAAAGACAAAAGCCTTAAGGTCAGACCTCTCAGCCTTCACACCGGCAGAATCGGTTGTAAACTTACACCCGGCATCGTTCAGCACCTTCACTATTGCACTGTCAGCCTGCATAGTGCTGACGTCGAGGTTACCTACCGTCACCTCTCCCGCCAGCGCCCCGGCGACAAGCAGAAAGGCTGCCCCGCTCCAGTCGCCCTCAACAGTGAATTCGCAGGCACGGTATGACTGGCTGCCCGGCACTTTGAAGTGCCTGAAGCTGTCGTTTACCACGCTGACTCCAAATTTCTCAAGAAGCTGAAGTGTCATGCTTATGTAGGGCCTGCTCTTCAGGTTCTCAACGGTGATATCACTCCCGGACTCAAGCAACGGCAGCGACATCAGCAAACCTGTAAGCAGTTGTGAGCCTTGGGAACCGTCCAGCACAGCTCTTCCGGCTGAGAGCCTTCCCGTCATGGAGAGAGGCAACAATCCGCCTGCTGATTGTATCTTCACCCCAAACTGCGGCAGAGCCTCGCTTATCATCGTCACGGGTCTCCCTGCCAGAGATCCCTCGCCGGTAAGGGTCACCCGGTCTGCAAGGAAGGCTGCCACAGGTGCAAACATTCTAAGTGCCAGTCCTGACTCTCCGCAATTGAGAGTCACCTGTGAGAGATCTCCGGAGCCTCCCTGAATGGTAATGGAATGATTATCGCGGGAGACAGAAGCGCCCAGCGCCCTCGCCATCCCGATGGCCGCCATAGAGTCATTGCAGAATGAAGGATTATGGATCACTGTGGTGCCCCGCGCCAGCATTCCGGCGGCTATGGCCCTCTGTGTCATACTTTTACTGGGTGGGGCTGTAATGCTTCCCGCAATGCGCGACGGATGAACGGTAACCTCCATGGATCGAGTTATAGTGTGATTTTTTCCTGTTTACCTGTATGCTAAATTAGTCTTCTTTCATCACTTTCATCTGGTGTGTGATCGATTCCTGGTGTATCGCCTCCAGGAAGATCTGAATAAACTCGGGCGTCAGGCCTTTTCTTACTCCCTTGTCCACAGCATTGTCCTTTACCTCCTTCCATCTTGTGCTTTGAAGAATGGTGATATTATGTTCTTTCTTGTACCTTCCTATTGTCTCTGCCACCTGCATGCGACTCTCCAGGATGTCCAGCAGCAGGTTATCGTATACATCAATCTGGCTCCTCAGGTCCTCTATGGTCTCAAGGAACTCCGGGTCATCCGATGTTGGTGATCTCAGCACAAGGTTGGTGATAATTTCGGTGAGCTCCAACGGAGTGACCTGTTGCTTCCTGTCGCTCAAGGCGTTTGCCGGATCGACGTGCGACTCAATCATCAGGCCGTCGTAGTTCAGGTCCATAGCCTTCTGCGACAGGTCGCCAATGTACGATTTGTCGCCACCCATGTGACTCGGGTCGCAGAACATAGGCAGATCAGGAATGCGCTGGCGCAGTTCCACAGGTATCTGCCACCGGGGTTGGTTGCGGAAGGCACATTTCTCCCACGTCGAGAATCCACGGTGGATTGCTGCTAACCGGGTGATTCCGGCCTTGCTGATGCGCTCCACAGCCCCGATCCAAAGCTCGAGGTCAGGGTTGACGGGATTCTTGATGAAGACCATCACATCAGATCCCTTAAGAGCAGATGCTATCTCGTTAAGCGCAAACGGATTGACGCTTGTGCGGGCTCCTATCCATACAGCGTCGACACCGTGCTTCAGTGCCTCATAGACGTGTTTCTCCGTGGCAACTTCCACGGATACGGGTAGACCGTACACCTCTCTCACCTGCCGGAGCCACTTCAGCCCGACGGTTCCCACGCCTTCAAACTGGTCTGGACGAGTACGTGGCTTCCAAATGCCGGCACGGAAGAGGTCAACCCTGCCCATGGCTGCCAGCCCGGCGGCGGTGCGCATCACCTGCTCCTCGCTCTCCGCACTGCAGGGCCCGGCAATGAGCAGCGGGCGCTGTTTATAAAGGGGCCACTCCACTATAGGAGTGATATCCAGTCTCTTTTTGGTTCTCACCGTGTTATCGGAGGTCATATTCTGGTCATTTATTTATTGAATAGAATAACTTTATCTTTTTCGCCGGATGGCACCTGCCTGAAAGTGAATATTTAAATCCATGATAGGTGCTCCTGCTCATTCAGTCTTCATTTCAGTATCTGGCCTATTTCGTTGGCGGAGCGCATCAGCTCTTTAAGGGCATCACCGTTGCCATTCTCAATATGTTTCCTGAAGAGTCGCATCTTCTCAATATAGGTATCTATAACTTCAAGTATGGGGCCCGAGTTACCCAGGAAGATCGGAGCCCAGGTATCACCACTGCTCTTGGAGAGTCGTACTGTGCTCTCAAATCCTCCCGCGGCCAGAGCCATGATGTTTTCACTGTTCTTCTCCCTGGCAAGGACGCAAAGCGCAAGGGCGAAGGATGTTATGTGCGAGATGTGCGATACGTAGGCTACATGCACATCATGATCCGATGACTTCATATAACGGATATGCATGTTAAGCGACTGGAACAGGGCTGATATCAGTTCCAGCGCATCCGTGTCGCTGCCTGAAGGGTCGCAGATAATGGCCACCTTGTCGTAAAAGAGCTTGTCGAGGGCTGCTGCCGGACCGGAGTGCTCGGTACCTGCCATGGGATGGGCAGAGACATACCTTCCGCGTGCGGGGTGCGATGCTGCCACGGCAGCAATGTCCGACTTGGTCGAACCCATATCGGTAACCACCTTGGGAGTATCATGTATCAAATCCAGTATGTGGGGCAGGAGCTGGCAATTTACATCCACAGGGGCACAGAGGATAATGATATCCGACCTGTCAACAGCCTCGTCCAGTGGCAGAAACTCATCTGCCAGGCCACGGTACATGGCTATGGTGCAGTGATGGGGATTGCTCTCCACACCCGTTATCCTTCCGGAGAAACCGTTGAGCCTCAGGCTTCGTGCCATGGAGCCTCCTATGAGACCCAATCCTACTATACAAATATTTGCAGACATCTGATTTTAAACTGTTTGGTTATCTGTTAAGGTTTTCCTTGTTTTTACACGTTCCAGCGCTGCGTTGAGGAGCTCCTCATCTGAGCAAAGGGATATCCTGATGTATCTCTTTCCGTTTTCACCGAAAACTGACCCCGGAGTTATGAAGAGATGGTTTTCATGAAGCAGTTTTTCGGTCATCTCTACGGCATCCGCATAATGTGCCGGGATTTTACCCCAGAGGAAGAGACCTGACTGCTCAGGGTCAAAGCTGCAGGAGAGCGTATTCATTATCTCCGCAGCAATCGTGCGGCGTCGGCGATAGATCTTGTTGAGATCATCATACCAACCTTCAGGCGCCGCAAGAGCCCGTGCGGCAGCCGCCTGCAGCGGAAGAAACATACCGGAGTCCATGTTGCTCTTAAACTTCAGGATATCATTTATGAATGAGCTGTTGCCGGCAACCATGCCTATCCTCCACCCAGCCATGTTATGCGATTTACTGAGAGAATTCAGCTCCAGTGAGACATCAAGGGCTCCCGGTACTGACAGAAGACTCAGGTGATCTTTGTTCAGGATGAAGCTGTAAGGATTATCGTGGCACAACAGTATGCTGTTCCTGCGGGCAAAGGAGACCAGCTGTTCAAAGAGTTCCGGAGTGGCCCTGGCCCCGCTTGGCATGTGGGGATAGTTGATCCACATCATCTTTACCCTCTCCACCCCAGACGCCACAATAGCCTTGATGTCAGGCATCCATCCGTTATCTTCAGTGAGATCGTAGGACCTGACAGTGGCGCCAGCCAGTTTTGCAGCAGCACTATATGCAGGATATCCGGGGTCAGGCACCAGCACCTCATCACCCGGGTCGAGAAAGGCCATGCTGATATGCATTATACCCTCCTTGGAGCCAATCAGCGGTAGTATATCTGTCGCAGGATCAAGCGTTACCTTGAAATATCTCATGTACCATGAGGCAAAAGCATTCCTCAGTGCTGCTATGCCCCTGTAAGCCTGGTAGCCATGGCTGTGGCTGTCAGATGCACTTCGCCCCAGTTCCTCAATAACATCAGACTCCGGGGGCATATCAGGACTACCGATCCCGAGGTTTATGACATCGATGCCCTGCTGCCTCATGAGTGCTATCTCGGCCAGCTTCGTTGAGAAATAGTATTCATTAACAAGTCCTGTCCGTAATGCTGCTTTTATTAGTCGTTTCTCCATCACTTTCGGCTTTATGGTTCTCTTCAGTTCCGGACTACAGCATAGGGCATTACTCCCTGTTTGAATTCACCTACTATCTCCAATCCCTCCGTCAATGGCCTGATGGCATCGAGAGCCATATGGTACCGTTTAAAGTCGCTGAATACCAAGTCAATATGGAACAGGTACTCCCATGGCTTGCCAACAATAGGCAACGACTGGATCTTTGTCAGGCTTACCTGGTAGAAGGCAAGGACCGACAGCACCTGCGATAGCGAGCCTACTTTGTGTGGGAGTGAAAAGCATACCATAGCCTTGTCGGCGCTCTCTTCCATACTGATGGCGGGAGACCCGTTCCTTCTGACGGATATTATAAGGAATCTCGTAAAATTCTCCCTGTCGGCTTCGATCTCCTTTCTAATGATGCTCATATTGTATATCGTGGCAGCACTACTGCTGGCTATAGCGCCAATGCCACGCAGCCCTTTCTCGCTGATAAGTCTCGCACTAAGGGCGGTGTCAATGGTCTCAACCACCTTAACCCCCTCCTTCCTCATCTTATCCAGGAAGACATTGCACTGCTGTATGGCCATGGGGTGAGAGTGTATTTCGGTAATATCAGACAACTGCTGTCCGGGAAGGGCTATCAGGTTTTGTATGATGCGGAGGTATATCTCACCTGTCACGGTGAGTTGTGACTTGCGCAGCAATTCGTAGTTGGGAAGAATGCTTCCTGCCACCGAGTTCTCAAAGGCCACGATGCCGTAATCGGCCTTCCCTGCCATTACCATGCGAAACAGATCATCAAATGTATTACATGGCACTGTGGTAATATCCTCGCCAGCAAAATATTCAACTGCCGCTATGTCATGGAATGATCCACGCACACCCTGTATTGCTACACTGACCTTTTCCTCTTCTGTTCTCATCTGCTTTCCCATAAAAAAAAAGTCCCGCTTTTGCGGGACTGCCTTCATCATATTTCTTATTCTCTTACACAGATATACAACTACTCAGTCCCTCTTTCCGGATGGTAATAGAAAAAGTAAAAAGAAAAGCTGTATGCTGCGTATGTTCTCATCATTTCGGACGCTAAAGTACACAAAAATCAGAAAGAACGATTAAACGTAAAAAAAAATTATGATTCTTTCATTTTTGATCTTAAGGTGTATCTTTATTTTCATAATATGTCAACAGAGATAGAAAGAAAGTTTCTTGTCTGCGGCGCGTTCATGGATCAGGCCACAGAAACGACGGAGATCGTCCAGGGGTACCTCTCATCTTCGCCTTTCAGAACCGTCAGGGTGCGCATCCGCGGGGAGAAGGGGTACATTACGGTCAAAGGTCTTGCAGATGACTCCGGAATTGCAAGGTATGAGTGGGAGAAGGAGATACCTGTTGAGGATGCCCGGGAACTCTTAAAACTGTGCGAACCCTCTCCGGTGGAAAAGACGCGTTACCTGGTTCCATGGGGTACCCACCTCATAGAGGTGGATGTTTTTCACGGGGCGAACAGCGGACTGGTGATGGCGGAGATAGAGCTGCGCTCAGTGGATGAGACCTTTGAGAAGCCGCCATGGCTTGGAGAAGAGGTCTCCGGTGACCCAAGGTACTATAACTCAGCTCTCTCAGTCAAACCCTACAGCCGGTGGTAATGGTTAAAAAGAGCCGGGCGGAAATAATACGGATCATTATTGCAGTGCTGCTGGTGATAGCAGCCATTGTGATCGCATCAATGACCGTGGGACGTGATATATATTACGGCTCACGAGACCAGGGGATGCTTTCGTTTGCCATTGTAAACGCCTGCGGCTATCTCTTCTTTCTCTTCATGCCGGTAGAGGTGGCGTTCATCTATTACCTTCAGGGCGAAATCAGTGTTTTGGCACTCAACGCCGTGGCCATCGGTACGGCACTATTCTCACAGTCAATAGACTACTCCATTGGCCTGCTGGTGAGCACCAGGTTCATTGATAATTTCATTGGGCGGAAGCGGTATGAGAAAGCTGAAGCCAAGATTGAGAAGTACGGGAACCTTACGATCTTCGTTTTCAATTCCCTGCCCCTCTCCTCTCCTGTCATCTCTCTTGCTGCAGGCATGCTTCGCCACCGCATACGTGACACGGTGATCTGTACTGTTTTGGGTCTGATGGTCAAATACCTTGCCCTGACTCTGATCTTCTGAAGGGGAATTGAGGGGTTGCCAGGCAGGCATCTCCTGTCCGGGGTATTTGATCCCGTAAGCGGATTCAGACCCTCAGTGAGCCACGGAAGCCCCTGGCTGAATAGTAAGAGGATGCCCCGTTGTGATAGATGAAGACATGGCCGTATCGGCGGTCGGCAAAGAGTGCACCGCCAAGTTTCCTGATGCTGGAAGGTGTTTTGATCCAGCTCGAGGTTTTTGTATCAAAATTCCCGAGTTTCTGCAGCTCCCTGTACTCTTCCTCAGTTAAAAGCTCAAGGCCCATGGATGCAGCGATGGCCGTAGCATTGTTCGATGGTGGAAACGACTTCCTTGACTCCATGGCCTCGCGGTCATAACAGACATTTCTGCGTCCCGCCGGGCTCTCCGGTGAGCAATCGAAAAAAATGTACTCACCGGTATTATTATCATGGCCAACAACATCAGGTTCACCACCGGATCTCTCCATTTCGTTAAGTGACCACAGTTTTTCACTGCCAGCCGGCTGATTCAGTTTTGCCTCTACTTCAGACCATACCAGAGTTTTATGGCGGTTGATATTCTGCTCAAAGCGGATTCTTAATGTTCTGAGAAGTTCCTCCGACTGCCCCGGCTTCAGCTCCTGTTTCTTAGCGACGTTTGACATGGTTTCTGTGTTGGTTGAACAGGCAGTTCATCCTGCATGGAGTATTGGATTGCAATAACGGCCCTGTAATCGACAGTGATTGCTTTCATGTGGATGAACTAATCAGTCTCTCCATATTTAACAACCTGATACGGTATATGGTTCATTTTCAATGAAGAATCAACAGACACCTGTGATTAAGCCTTTGCGGGTACAGAAATGGTAAGTAACTTGGTGTGACAACTTATCCCGGTCTGTCGGGGAATAACCAATCTTCATTGAAGTTCCTGCAGACAAACGGATTTACTCATAAATGAACTCTTCTCCATTAATCACCCTGACAGGGAATCGTGTTTCAGGATTGTATTCATAGGAGGTTGTTGTCTCTGAAAAGGCCGGAACCCCCGGAGCAGGTTCATAATGAATTGCCTTCGTTTTGATTATATTATTTGTATTTGTGTAGATACCGGGGTTGCCTCCCTGTTCAAATATTCTATAGGGATTGCGGAACGAATCATACTCAAAGGTGATTTTTGCCAGGTGTTCGGGAGCTTCACCAGATGCAATGAACAGACAGGTATAGTAATCTTCCTCAATCACATTGTCATTTGAATCATACAAATAGGTTCTGAATTGAGTGACCTCATTATCGCTGTTATACAGAAGTATTCTGGAAATCAAGTTGTTGTCATTGTATTCAAACTCTCTCTTTGACCTGAATTCGTCGTTGCCCGCTTTTGGAATATAGTTCAACTGTACTGAAAGCCTGCCATTGTCATCATATTCATATATATGGTACATTGAAATACCCGTCTTATCAGGATCGACAAATTCATGCCTGGAACCAGGTATAACTGATGAACTGAAGAGGTCCGGGGAGACGGCCACCTCCTCCTTTATAAGCTTAAGACTCTGATTATAATGGAATTTTCTGTAAAAGGAAGTGCCGTTTACTTCATCGACAAGCTTATCCTGGTTGTACGAGATTTCTTCGATAATGTACCCATCATTTTTAATCTTCTTCAATAGTCCGTCTGAGTCCGGCATACCTTCATCTTTTGAACAACCGGTAATTGCAAACAATAAAGCTGCAATAGAAACTGACCATAAAAGAGAAGTTCTTCTGTTCATCGTTATGCCATTTAGACCTATAGGGATGATGCTTCTTGTGTCATTTTGGTTGCGTCAGGTCAAAATTACGAGAAGATCATGAACTATAATCGTTATTCGCAAAAAATTCTGATGCCCCGTGAGCTGTTTGTCATCAGCCGCTCTAAAATGGTAACCTGACTGCCGTCCCGGCACTCGTGACTTCATCGGGACAGGGGTTCGTATAGGTGATTGATCCTCCTCCTGCGTCGGTGGCTCAGACTGCCGACTGCTGACTGCAGGCTGTGGACTGAAAAGAATGCAGACTGAAAAAACTGCCGACTGCTGACTGCAGGCTGTGGGCTGAAAAGACTGCCGACTGCTGACTGCAGACTGCCGACTGATATCAGATCGGGTACCTTACGCCGGTGAGAGATTCCGATACCTCCCACAGCTTCACGGAGAAATCGGCATCAAAAAGCCTGGAAGCGTCATTGGTCATGACAGGGTTTCCACTATGGTTTCCGCGACCATCGGGGCCAATATACTCACTGCCGCGAAGTTCAGGATGAGTAGCTGCAAAGAGCGTAGGGAGAGCTCCCTTCTCAGCAGGTTGCGCAAACAGGCTCATCAGAAACTTCATTACCTTACCCGCTTCCTTACCTGAACCGCGTGACACCAGGTTGGTAGCACTGATGCCTGGATGGCACAGGACACTGAAGGTTGTTGATCCGGCACGTTCAAGACGGTGCTGAAGCTCAATGGCAAAGAGCAGGTTGGCCAGCTTGCTCTGCCGGTAGAAGGTCATCGGGTTATAGCCGTGAGACCCGTCGAGGTTTTTGAAGTTGATTCTGGCTTTGCGGGCTGCGATACTGCTGACAGTAACCACCCTTGAAAGAGGGGTGGCCATAAGCAGCGGCAGCAGATGTGCTGTAAGAGCAAAGTGACCCAGGTGGTTCGTACCGAACTGAAGCTCAAAACCATCTTTCGTCTTTGAGTAGGGTGGCACCATCACACCTGCATTGTTGATGAGTATGTCAAGTCTGCCAAAACGCCCGGAGAACTCCGAGGCAAAGTGCCTGACAGAGGCAAGGTCTCCAAGGTCCAGATGCATTACCGTAACCTCCGCAGCGGGGTGCAGTGCCCTGATCCTGTCAGCTGCCTTCTCCCCTTTTGCGATGCTCCTTACAGCCAGCACCAATCCGGCCCCCTTTGAGGCAAGCACCCTCGCAGCTTGCAGCCCGATGCCGCTGGCACCACCGGTGACTACTATTGTTTTTCCTTTAAGGTCGCCTATACTGTCAACACTCCAATCAGTCATTCTCTTCTCTAAGATTTAACAGACAACAACACCTGCCTGTAAAAGTTCGGCAAATATATAGGATTTGGGCGAAGTATGCCAGCTAACCGCAAAGCTGAGAATCACGCCCGGGACTTACAGTTTCACTGAATAGGTGATTCCCAATAGGTTTTCGTAGGCAGGCTTGGTCACCCTGCTGTCATTATAGATGTACTCGAGGCCGAATGTGTGCCTCTTGTGCAGTGTATATTCAACGCCGACCATTGACCGCCACTTGTCAATGGCATATTCATTGGGATTGAAGAGCTGGCTGAACATCTCGGCATTGATGTATGGCTTGAGGGGGATCCCTTTTACGTCGTAATCAAGTTCAAACCTTAACCTGTGGTACCAGCCAGGCACATCGTCATCAGGATCTTCCACGTACGTCTTGAACTGTTGCTGAATGCGGTACCTCGCAGCAAGAGTGAAGCGGTACAACGATGGAGCAATACCCCTGACCTGGAGAAACCAGCGGTGACGGGGGTGGTAACTCCCGTCATCCTCCTTCTGTTCTATCAGTCGGTAATAGAGACCGGCGTTAAGGTAGTCGTTGAACTTGTACCTCACACCGGGCTCAAGATAGAACTTGTCGATATTTGATGCATCCTCGTCGGTCCGAATGCTGGCCTCCAGATCGAAACGCAGTTTGTCAAAGATCTTTTTTTCGGCCTTGACCTCATACCAGATGCCAAAATCAGTCTTTTGCCCGTAAAGAGCAGCAGGCATGATAAGGCTGAGGATTATATAAACAGCTTTTCTAATCATCATCTTCATTGCTTTCCGGTATAATGTAACCGTTCTGATCGGCAAGATTGACACTGCGGCTATTATCCTCATAGTATATTATCATCCGGCACGTGTCTTTCAGGAAATTGATTGCACCTATCTCAACCTTTTTTATCTCCCTGATTCCGGTACGCTGCTGCAGGTCGGCTATCATCTCGTCATATTTCTCAGGCACAATAAGGTTTATCTTTTCATATACGATGGTCTTGGACGAGGTATGCCTGAGCAACCATACCTTCTCGAGGCCGAAGGTAATGAGCACTACAGCAATATTGGCGAAGAGGATCTCGAACAGGCTTGTACCGACAGTGAGGGCATTGATCACGGATACCCCGATGACCAGGAAGAGATAGGTCATCTCCTTGATGGGCATGGGATTGGTGCGGTACCTGATGATCCCGAATATGGCAAACAGGCCCAGGGCAAAGCCTATCTGCAGGCTGACGCTCTCAAGCAGATAGCAGAGAAGGAATACAACGCTCGAGATGAGTATGTATGTAAAGAGGTAGTCTTTACGCCTTGTGGTGGTGTAATAGAGCCATCGAACCAGCAGGATTATGACCACCAGATTTATGCCAAAGCGAAGTAATAGTTCCGGCAATCCAGTGAAACTGAACATTTCCGATGCCGTTGATGCGGCGCTGCCGTCAGGCAGAACCATTCCTGAGAAATTCATCCCTGATCCTGTTTAGTAGTAAAAACTTCTGTTTTAATATATTCTGTTTCGGCACCCCGTTTATAAGGGCCATGCCTATTGCATATTTGCTGAAGCCTGTGCTCCTTATCCCCAGATGCTTTAGCTGCTGAAAGAAGGGGGAGAGCGAAGTTGACTTCTCACTCTTTATTTCCGCTATTGCCAGGTAAGGCATCTCTGCGCAGTCGCCTTTAAGGTTATTCCATGATATATCATAGTCGATGGTGATTCTCTCCGCCTTGTGAAGGTTCACGAGAGTTATACGTGAAAAACCCGTGTTTATTACGGCCCTGAGTGAAGTGGCATCCCCTGCCACGAGCTCCGTAAGAAATTCCCGCGACTGCTGAATATGATTCATATCGCCCGGCTCTTTCTCCAGCCTCGATTTAGATGTACGGCCCTTATTCGACTTCTGTTTAACCTCCAGGAAGGTAAGTCCGTTCGTCTCATAGGTTCTGATTCTGACCTTGGACCTGTTCAGTTTGCCGGTCACATGCTGGTTGTAAAACAGATGTTCGGGAGTGTCGAAATAGACAGTCTTGTAACGAAACTCGCGCTGCCGGTCTATATCCAGTACCCGGTAGAGCGGGCATACATTCCGAAGGAGCAACGGCAACTTGCTGACTGAGAATACATATTTGGTATCTACACGGTTCATGTACCTGACCTCTGTCATGCTGTCAAGTCCCACCGGTTCGAACCCCTGAAGTATGTTAGCTATTTCCCCTGATTCCATTTTTTGAAGCCCGTTCAAAGATAACAGACTTTTCGATGCTTAATTGTCCGCAAAAATCGTGCATAAGCATAAAAACATAACGGTCATTCACCGGTCAGTTTTTCACTTCATGGACGGTAAAAGGTGGATTCACAGGAAGGAGATGGCCGTAAGAGTCACCTGTCAAGGAGTGTGAAACGCCATTTAGCGTTCGGGGATGTGGTATGCTCCTTGCTTACTATCTCCTTCACCCCTGCGATTATCTCGGGATGCCTGGCAGCAATGTCTGTTGTCTCAAGCGGGTCGGTGGCAAGGTCGTATAGTTCGAACTCCTCATTCGCCTTGTGCATCTCCCTGCGCAGCGCCTTCATATCACCGATAATCACTGCCTGCTGTCCTCCGTACTCAGGGAACTCCCAGTAGAGGTATTCATGCTGCTGCTGCTTCCTGCCGGTAAGTTCAGGCAGGAAGCTGATGCCGTCGGTTCCTTCGGGCATCTCAGTGCCGGTGATGTCACAGAGTGTCGGAAGAAGGTCCTGGAAGGCCGAGAGATGATCAGAGACCTCTCCTGCCCTGATCACACCGGGCCACGATGCTATCATAGGAACACGTATCCCTCCCTCA
>CALMRD010000262.1 GCA_937871625.1 uncultured Bacteroidales bacterium
TTTGAAATAATGCGATTACGGATTCGTTTTTAGAAAATTTTCCATATGAAAAGAGCTCTATCTCCACTTACACTTGCTGTAACTGTATTACTTACAGTTTTTTTCACTGACTGTTCTGTAATCAATTCCGATCCATGTGACAGAACTACGGAGCCGGAAATCAGTGCAGGTATAAAGGCAACTATCCACGTACTGGACAAGAACAGGAACCCGATTCCCAACCAGCAGGTCAATCTTCACCTTTACAAGATACCCTGCGGTGCACCGGCCAAGGGAGATTTTGATTTCAGCGGTCCAACCAATGCACTGGGCATCCGGGAGACCTCCATAGCCTATTATAACCTCAGAAACAGTGAGGATGAAGTCTGGGTTGACGCATATGCTGTAAACCTCGGGAACGGCTCAGCAGTGGCAGACTCGGAGTATGCAACCTACAAGTATGCTGACTTTATGCCCGGCACTGTAAAAGAGGTTCATGTATACATTTACCGGGACTTTTAAGTCCTGTTAAGCCTGCCTGCATGACAAGGCATGGCATCCGGAGAGACGTGGCCGTCGAAGTCGCCTTGGTTAGCACAGAGGTTCAGCGAAGGTGCCACGGTTGCTGCAAAGGATCAGTCCGGCTCCCGTTGATCAGCCATTACCAGGTGTAGCGAATTCCCAGGGCAGCACCCCAGCCAAGGCCGTTGACGTCGCCAAGGAAATCCCAGATGGGACGTCCGTCAAGGCTGACCATCAATGGTATACCATTGAAGTTATATTCAATACCTATCTGTCCTCCGATACCGATATTGACGTAGCTGTTGTCATTGTAACTGTCGTACGAGATGCTTGCGCCCGGACCGAGGTACCAGCTGAACCTGCCCGGCAGGTTCCAGACCCAGTGATAGATTCCCACAAGTGCAATCCTTGTATTGTCTGACCTGAAGCCGAAGCTGGCATCAAGTTCCGTACGGTGGCGGTCGCTGACCCCCTTCTGGAATGAGATCTCAGCACCGTTGAAGTCGCCTCCGCCGTAAAAACGTCCGCCCAGTGCATAGGGAGTAACCTGGGCTGAGGCAATGAAGCCAAAACTGATAATTGCTATGAACAATAGAAGTCTCTTCATGATGAATTCAATTTAATTTTTTGCTGTCACATAGATTTCATAAATCATGCCAAAGGGCCGACATGTGTAAGCATGATGCCAATGCAAATCTCATCCTAACCTGTGTAGGCCCGGCAGGTGGCTTTTATGCCCTCCTCCCAGGGTGTGGCGCTGATGCCGAACCTGCGGGTGAATTTTGAGGAGTCGAAGAAGTAGTCGCGGTCATACTGGTAGATCATCTCACGCATCTCCTTCATGATAGGGATAAACAGTCCCAGCGGCTGCAGCATGAACCTGGGCAGGAGTGATATCTTCGGTTCAGCACCCATCTCCGAAGCGATCATCGTTATTATCTCCCTGCCGGTTACAGGGCGGCTCTCGGTGGGCAGATGCCATACCTCTCCGTATGCATCGGGGGTATTGCCCAGCAGAGCCGTGGCCTTTGCGGCATCAGGTGTGTAGGTGAATGAGTGTTTGATATCTGAACCGACGAACCACATGGCCTTCTTCCCCTCCTTGAGGTTCTTCATCACCATTTGGGTGATGAAGTTGTTGTTGTTATCAGGACCGTAGAAGTCGGCCGACCGTGCTATAAGTGCCTGGATCCAGCCTTCTTCGACAGCCTTCAGCAGCATCTCCGAGATCTTTTTCCTCACCGCTCCCTTGCGGCTCGGGGGATTGATGGCCGTGTCCTCGGTCATGTGCGATATCTGATCCCTGTCGTACATGTATACATTGTCAAAGAAGACCAGCTTCGCACCGTGCTTTGCACAGGCATCAACTGTACTCCTCATTAGCGGCGGCCATTTCTCCTCCCACACCTTCGCCTTGTATTCAAATCCCACCACCAGGTAGACAACCTCCGAACCTTTCACGGCCCTGTCTACAGCTCCTGGCTCCGTAAGGTCGGCGGCCATGAGCTCATCGGTTTCGTTTACCCTGAGTGGCTTGCGGCTCACCAGCCGCACCCTGTCGGTATATGTCATGAGCTCCCTGGCAAGAAGCTTACCTATGGTTCCGTTGGCACCAAGTATCGTCTGCATCGTTTTTCAGGTGTTGGTTACTGCAAAGTTCATAGATGACAAAATTAAGCAGAAAAAGTTTCCGGCGGACGACAGTTTTTTATGGTGACCAGTCTAAATGACAGAGTGACTCTGTTGATCACTACTCCCTCTTCAGGGTATTGACCGGGTTGGTGCCTGCCGCTTTCACCGACACCAGGCTGGTGGTGATAAGGGCTATTACCAGGGTGATAACCAGTGATACCAGGAACGGTACCAGGGTGGCTGCCACAAAAGGTGTCAGCCCGAATGCCATCCTGTACTCAAATCCCTGAAGCCACTTATCCATGAAGTAGTATGAGACAGGCCATGATATGAGGTTGGAGAGCAGCACCAGGATGAGGAAATCCTTGTTCAGCAGCCAGACCACCTGTTTCACCTCAGCCCCCATGATCTTGCGGATGCCAACCTCCTTCGAACGCTGTTCCGTCACATATGATGTGAGGCCCAGCAACCCGATGCATGCGATGAAGATTGTCAGTATCGAGAAAATATTGAACAGTGAGTTTAGTTTGTTCTCGGCGGTGTACATCTCGTCAAGCTTGTCCGCGAAGAAGAAATAGTTGAAAGGCAGGCTGTTGCCCATATTCGCCATGGTGGTGGATACATATTCCACGCTGGCAGGTATGTTATCACCGGAGATCCTGACATAGAAATTTGAATTCGGGTTTTCGCTGACAACAAAGATGAAAGGCTCAATTTTATTGTGTATCGATGAAAAATGGAAATCCTTCACCACGCCTATCACCTCACCGTCTCTCTGTGCCTCACCTGTGGTGGGATTAACCCCGAACCTTATTCTTTTGCCCAGGGGTTTGTCACCCCATCCGAAGGCTTTCACAGCCTCCTCGTTTACTATGAACGCACCGGTAAGGTCAGCCGGTCTCTCCCTGTCAAAGTTCCTTCCCTGTGCAATCTCTATTCCCATGACATCAATGAACTCATGGTCAACAATGGAGAAGCTTGTTGCCAGTTCCACCATCCCTTCTTCCTTCTCGATCCAGAATACAACCTTGCTGGCCATAAACGGAGGGACAAGCAGCGAGGAGGCCACTCCGGATATGGAAGGATTTTCCTGCAGCTCATTCTTGAAGGCCTGCAGCTGGTTGTTGATGAATGCTGTATCCCTCATCGGGATGATCATCACATTCTCCTTGTCAAGCCCCAGGTCCTTGTGATGGATGTACCTCTGCTGTCCTGACACCACGATAGTGCATATTATCAGTGCGCCAGCCACGGCAAACTGGAACACGACAAGTATTTTTCTCATGAGGCCTTTACCCTGGCGGGGATTGACATTGCTTTTCAGGACCTCCACAGGGGAGAACGATGAGAGGTAGAACGACGGATAGCTGCCTGAAACCAACCCGACAAACAGGGTAATGGCAATCACCATCAGCAGTGTCAGCGGACGGAAGAGCTCACCCATCGATATCGCCTTCCCGGTGAGAGAATTAAAATAGGGAAGGCTGAAAATGGTAATCAGCAGGGCAATGATGAGGGCCAGGATCACGAGAACCATCGATTCGCTGAGAAACTGGCGTATCAACGGGCCTTTTCCTGCACCTATCACTTTCCTCAGACCTACCTCCCTGGACCTGTTGACTGACCTTGCTGTGGCCATGTTCATATAGTTGAGGCTTGCTATCAGTATCATGAACAGCCCTACCAGGGAAAAGATAACGATATAGCTGAAATTGCCAACCGGCAGGTCGAACTCCAGATGTGGATTATAATGTACCTTGTCTACACGGGTGGCCATAAGCCTGAAAGTGGCATTTATCTGCTGCCCCAAGGAACTCATGTACTTATCATAGAAGGCCGGGAACTTGTCAAGCAGAGTCTGAATATCTGCGTTCTTGTTAAGCTTGACATAACCAAACACTGAAATGTTCCAGAACGCCGGTGCTGCACGCGAATTGAAATTATCAACCCCGGCAAGCTCAACAATGGTTGCCATTGAGAGGAGACAGTCGAAGCGCAGATGTGAGTTTGAAGGCACGTCCCTGATTACGCCGGTAACCCGGAAATTACCGAAGTTACTTGTTTTAAGCTCCTCACCCACAGGGTTTTTATCTCCAAAATACTTTGAAGCGAAGCTCTCTGTGATGACTATGGTATTGGGTTCGTTAAGGGCTCCCTCCGGTGATCCGAGTATAAAGTCGTGGCTGAAGACCTCGAAGACCGTTGAATCAGTAAAATAGATATCATCCTCAAAGAATTTGAGATCACCATATTCAAAGAGGATGTCCTCGAGACCAAAACCTGCAAAACGCACAAATTCCTCTATCTCCGGGTACTCATCCTTCAGGGTGGGAGCCATGGGCATCGGAACGAGCCCTGCCTGTGTCGCCTTGCCTGATATGTTGAAGTCGCTCTCAAGACGATAGACTCTTTCGTAGTCAGGACTGTGCCTGTCAAAGGTCAGCTCATCCCTGACGTAGAGCAATATCATTATTGCGCAGGCAATGCCTATTGCAGGCCCTATAATATTCAAAATTGAATAAAACCGGTTCTTGACGATATTACGCCAGGCAGTGGTAAGGTAGCTTTTGATCATGGCTCAGGTGTTTGATAAATAGACGGACTCAAATGATGATTGTTACTGTTTCTGTTTATGTTTTACAATATATTTCTGACAAAAAAATAGACATACGGGATAACAAATGTAATCATCAGAAGTGCTGAAGTCAATTTTTTCTGCCCACCATTGTCAGCTTCCTGTGAACCGGCAGGCCAGCCTCTCTTTCAATGACACAAAGTGAGGTTTGAATGGCGGGGCGGTTGAATCACGATGCTTCCTGAGCACCAGGCGATGCATATTTCCCCAATTATATACTGAGGAGCATGATGTGTGGGAAAAACTGCTGATATTGCAGCAGCTATCCTGTGATCTCACAATAAGGAACAGTAACTGCTAAAATAAAGGAAGCCACATATACGATTATATACTGATGCTTAAAGGAGTATACATATCGATTACAAAACCGGTAATATCCCTGTTCCTGAAAGTGTTGTCGTGGATTGGCCGGAAACGCTCTCCGGGGTCGTACGGCACCTGCTACGGGGCATCATTAATTTATGGCGGCCTGGGACGCACTTTCAACCTGTATCTCCCCTCTTCATATGACGGTTCTGTTCCGGTACCTCTGGTGATTGCCCTCCATGGCAGGGGAGTGGACGGGGAGGGGATGATAATGGTCACGCGCAAGGGCTTTGACAGGCTGGCTGAGAGGGATGGGTTCATGGTGGCTTACCCTGACGGAATTGAGCTTGCCTGGAACGACGGCAGGAGGGACCAGGAGGCTGACGACCGTGCGCACAGGGAGAATATCGACGATGTGGGATTTATCACTGCGCTTATTGATATGACGGTCAGCGATTACAATGCAGATCCCTGCCGTATTTACGTCACAGGCATATCCAACGGAGCAATCATGTCATACCGCCTGGCGTGCGAGCTATCTCACAGGATTGCAGCGATAGCCCCTGTCGACGGAAATATTCCCCTGCACTTTACCGACGATTGTTCGCCTTCGAGGCACGTTCCGGTGCTGGCCATTAACAATGTGAATGACCCAGTGGTGCCGTTTGGGGGCGGCGAGATATACGGGCACTTCGGCAGGGAGATGCTGGGGAGGGTGTTGTCAGTGGATCAGTCCATAGAGTACTGGGTGAAAAAGAACGGATGTTCACCCGTACCGGTTATCACTGAAGAACCTGACAGGGATCCTGCCGATGGAACAAGAGTGACACGGAAGGAATACTTCAACGAAGATGACGGCACCGAAGTGATCCTTTACGTTGTGGATGGTGGAGGGCACACCTGGCCGGGCGGGCTTCAGTACCTGCCCTCACGCGTCATAGGAAAGACCAGCAGGGATATCGACGCCAGCGAAGTCATCTGGTCATTCTTTAAAAGACAAAAGCTTAATGCTGTAGAGTGAGCTTGAACGCACAGGTCAGTTAACGCCCATCTCCCTGAGCAGGAACCCGGCATTGCCGAACTTATCAGTCACAAAGAGCACATACCTGAAATCTACAGCTATGCAACGCTGCAGGGCGAAGTCGTACTGCCAGTCGCTGGTCATTGCCTCCCAGTTACCGTCGAAGGCGATGCCTATGATCTCACCCTTTGCATTCATTACCGGACTGCCGCTGTTACCGCCGGTGATGTCACACTGGTTCAGGAAGGCGACGGGCACATCGTTGAGATCAGGATCGGCATAGCTTCCGAAATCCTCTGCCTGGCGCAGCTTTACAAGCTTCTCCGGAGCATTGAACGGCTCCTCACCGCTGTTCTTGTCGACGACACCCTGGAGCGTAGTGAAGGGCTCGTACCAGACGGCGTCGGCAGGCTTGTATCCCCTGACCGGTCCCCAGGTAAACCTGATGGTGCCGCTGGCATCTGGGTATAATGATGATCCCTTCCATTCATAAAGGGCCTCGATGTAATCTTTTCTGAGAGCGGTGACATTGGCGCCGAAAGCACGGAATGTATTGTTGATCTCTTCTGCGACATCATATATCGCTGCCGCAATCCCAATAAAGGGATCATTAAGTTGTTCAAGCTCTGCTGACGGCTTGCCGATGAGGCCTCTTGCAAACTCAAGATCTTTCATCTTCGTTGTGGTGTAGGCATTTTCAACCCACTGCTCCGGGGTCATCCCTGCTCCGGTGAAGATATGTTCCAGTCCGGCCAGTCGCTGATCGCCCCCGAGTGCTGCCGCCATCTTAAGGGCCCTCAGCAACAGCGCCCTGTCAAGAGGCTCAAAGTAGTCGTTGTATGTATATTGAAGACCCTCGCCAAATTCCTTCAAGGCATCTTCCGTCAGCCCCGGCTGCCTCTCTTCTTCGGGCTTTTCCAGCTCTCTTGAAAGACCATAGATATTATTGGCCACACCGGCCAGCCTCCCAGCCAGGATACCCTGCAGTATGCTGACCACATTATCCCTGTCGTATGTCTTTGCGATGATATCATACTGTGCCTTCTCCCTGGAAAGGATATCTCCATATTTTGCTTTCCTCTCCGGGGTGCTGTTTGCCCAGGCAAGGAACTCTTTTTCAAAGGCTCTCTTTTTATCCAGGAAATGAGTTTTTGTCATTCCCTCGATGTTACCCTGGTAGTTTTTCAGGGCATTTTCCAGACCCTGCATCAGGCTGGCGACCTTCAGCTTGCCTGCCGGATCATCTTTCGTCAGTTCGTTACTGATATCAATTATGTCCTTGAAGTTACTGACCGAGAAGGGATAGCTCTTATGCAGGTTCCAGTCGACCGAGTTGGACGAACGGTAACGCACCGTCTGGCCGGGATAGCCGATGATAAAGTTAAAATCGCCCTCGTCAAGGTCGCTCTGCGCCACCTTCAACCAAACCTGGGGCCTGTATGGCACGTTCTCAGCACTGTACTCTGTGGCCTCGCCTGTGGGGCTGACATAGATCCTCATGAAGGAGAAGTCACCTGTATGCCTTGGCCACATCCAGTTATCGATCTCATCGCCGTAGTTGCCTATTGAACGCGGAGGTGCATAGACGATACGTATATCCTTGAAAACCTTATAGGTATGCATGATATACTGCTTCCCTTCATACATTGCGGTCACATCTGCTTCCTGGTCGCTGCTCTTCTTTTTCACCTCCTCAGTCATCTCTGCGATCTTCTCATTTATCTTTTTATCTCTTTCAACGGGGTCGTTAATCTTTTTTACAGATGAGAGTATCTCTCCGGTAACATCCCTCATGCCAATCATCATCAGAGCCTGGTAGCCCGGAGCGCTGATCTCTTCGGAGCGTTCTTTTGCCAGGAAGCCGTTTGTGAGGTAGTCGCTGTTGACGCTGGAGGCTCGCTGCAGTGCCGTATAGGCAACATGGTGGTTGGTGACGACCAGTCCTTCCGGCGACACAAAAGAGGCGGACCCTCCTCCAAGCTGGAGGATGGCGTTGGCCAGGCAGGGTTTGCCAGGAGTGTAAATCTCCTCAACAGGGATCTTTAACCCTTTGCCCGGCAGATCAAGCTGTCCGATCTGTGACAGCATCCACATGCCCTCCTGCGCAACAGCCTGGAAGGCTGCCAGGAGGCAGATAGTCAGAATGAATAGAAGCTTCTTCATAGTCTTGAATTTTAGTTGCAATTTTTCCAAAATGATAATGCTACGATGACAAACCTGCCATCGTTCATGATTTTGTCTGTTTTTTGATTGCCTGTCCAAAGCAATTTCAAACCTTCGCCGGCTTGTTGACCGGCATTTTTTGGTTCAGTCTATCAAAGCTATGAAATTAAGTTTGAAAAATAAGGCAGGGCGGGTTAATAAAGTTAGGGGTAGTGATCAGTTATCTCTTTCGCAGATCAGAGCCCGGTCAGTAGGCACCGGTGCGGAAATTTATGACGGGAAAGCTTCATGCAGTGATTTAATTTGAGTTATTTTACACGTGATAATTGCATACCGTGTCCTGTAGAACAGATCTGATGAGGAAGCATAAGATGAAAAGAAACAAGGCGGTCGTGGTGGCCGCAATATTTGGCCTGGTAAGTGTTGTTGCCCTTCACGCATCAGGCTCTTCTGACAGGCCCGTGAAGGAGCCCGCATGGGTAAAGAGTATCCCTGCTGAAAAAATAATCGAATGGCGCCGTCATATTCATCAGAATCCTGAGCTGTCGTATGAAGAGCTCTTCACCTCGGAGTATGTCTCATCCGTACTTGAAAGTTTCGGGAATATTGAGGTAATATGGCCCACGCCGACAAGTGTGGTAGGTATCCTGCGGGGAGGTAAGGCAGGCAGCACCGTTGCTTTCAGGGCAGATATGGATGCTCTGCCCGTGCCTGAGGAGACAGGACTTCCTTTTGCCTCTGTCAATGAAGGAGTAAGTCATGCCTGCGGGCACGATGTGCACACTGCCATGCTTCTTGGCACGGCCGCAACGCTTTCATCGATGCAGAAACAGATCAAGGGCACCGTCTATTTTATTTTTCAGCATGCCGAGGAGCAGAGTCCCGGCGGAGCCCTCGACATCATTCAGACCGGGGTGCTGGATGAGGTAAAGGCCTTTTTCGGCCTGCATATCGGTCCGGGCCCGGTGCCGGGCGCTGTAGGCATACTGCCCGACGGTCCTGCCTCAACCGCTTCCGACGGATTCTACCTGATAATACAGGGCAGGGGATCGCACGGCTCCATGCCTCACCTGGGGATAGACCCGATAGTCGCGGGGGCGGAGATCGTCACTGCGTTGCAGACAATCGTGTCACGCAATGTTGCGCCCGGGGAGATGGCTGTCATCTCCGTTGGTAAATTCCAGTCGGGCAATGCACCGAACGTCATACCCGACAGGGCGCTGCTGGCCGGAACGGTGAGAACCATCACGGAACCGACCCGGCACCTGCTGGAAGAACGTATCCGGACGGTTATCAATAACATAACGCTGGCTCACGGTGCCACCTGCAGCCTGGAATATAGTTCGGGGTACCCGGCAATGCAAAATGATCCTGCCCTTAACAGGCTGGCCAGAGCCAGTGCCATAAAGATCCTTGGCAGCGCGATGGTCATGGATGCACCCCGGATGACTGCCAGCGAAGATTTTGCGCGTTACAGTAAGATAGCGCCATCATGTTACATAAGCCTCAGTACAGGTCCGGGTGTCACCAACCACCATCCTGCATTCAATCCTGATGAAAGTGCTCTCATCTACGGGGTGAAGGCAGAGGTGCAGATCATCCTCGATTACCTGGATCAGAAATAAGTCCCTCTTACCTTAATTCCTTCAGAGGGTCCGTCCCTTGCCGGAGCTTATTTAAGTATAAAATAGTTATAACCCCTGGCAGGGAGGGTGACAGCCAGGCGGATGGAGTGGTCACTGGCGATATCATATATCACGGGTTTCCCTTCCTGCTCCTGTACCCTGGCTTTATGTCTGAGGCCGGTGTAGTAAACAGGAACATCGATTGTCCGGGTTATCTCTTCATCGAGAGGATTATAGATCATCAGCAGTCCTTTCTCTTCGCCCTCCGGGTCTGCATGTAAGATGGCGTCATAATCACGGCCGTCGGGGCGGCGGATATGGATAATGTCGCCGTCGAGTATGCGGCGGTGCTGCCTGTAAAACCCGACCCATTTTCTGACCAGAGCCTCTGTCTCAGGAGAGTCGTACAGCTGGGGGCCACGGTAACAGGCCTGGACCCCGGCGCCGAACAGGTTGGCCAGCCGCTGGCCGTAGTGCGGAAGGTGTTCTTTCAAAGGCTCGATGGTTGCCGCAGCGCCGCCACCCTGGTACTCCACCAGTGGAACAAACATCCACCCCATGGAGGGGGACTTCTCCCACGTGCCGTCGTAGATATTCTGACGCTCAATAATCTCCTGCTGTTCACGGGGGAGCGACCAGTTCGTCTCACGATAGCCCATGGCTATCTTGTTGCTCCCGCTCAGGAAGTAGTAGTCGGGCACATTGAGATAGATCCCTCTCTCACGGCACCATTTGTAAAAATCAGTGATCCTCCTGTACTGGTTCCATTGAGAATCCTCAATCCCACTGTGTCCGGGATGAAGTTCCGAAATGCATATGTCTCCAGGGTAGGAGCCGTCGTGCTCCAGGACGTCAAGCCCGGTTTCTTTATAGAAGTTGTAAAGCTTCCTGAAATAGTCTATTCCCCATTCACTCCCGAGACACGGTGAATTGCCAAAGGTGGGCATCCTTCCTTCAGGCATCACCACATCATTGCCTCCGCCGATCTTCCGACTGGCCAGCAGCGAATAGCCTCCCAGGGCGATGCCCATTGAGTGAGCGTAGTCTGCAAGATTCTTAATCTGATCAATATATTCAGGGCTTTCATTTTCAACATTGAAGCCGCTGCCGAAGGTCATGATCACCATCTCAAATCCGACAGCAGCGCACTGGTTGATGGCTTTCTTTACAGCCTGCTCGTCAGCGCTGCGCACATGCATCAGGATCGGGTTCTCTGTTGACCATGGCGCCAGAGCCCTCATCATTCTCCTGTATTCCAGTCCTTTCCGCTCGCGGTCCCAGCTGTCGTGGATCAGCTCCCAGATCCTGAACGATTCAAACGTGCCGCTGCGCTTAACCCTTTGGGCCGGACCGTACTTCGGGAAGGCTTCCAGCAGGCAGGGCATGTTGCGCTGATAGCAGACCTGCGTGGAATAAAGCGTATCAGTATTCCATGAGATACTTGACCGGATCAGGCTCTCCCCGGTCATCCCACCGAAGTTATAATCGGTCTGAAGGGAGATATTCGGCAATAACCAGTCGGCCTTGGATTCGACAGCACTTTCGGGTTCAGTGAGTGCGAGGATCTCACTTTTGAACCTGTTGATGGTGATCTCCTGTTCTGATTCGTTCAGCACCCTTATCCACTTGGAAAAGAGAGGCATATCGTCATAGAGCTCATAATGGACTTCAACGACGATCTGTTTAAGGTACTCCAAATGATCTCTGCCTGAGCCGGTTGTCTCATTCTGACCTGTTTCCGCGGCAATTTTTTCCTGCAGCAGGGTGATTGCGGTATCATCAAGGCAGTACCGGAATGTAAGCTCTTTCCCGGGAAGCGGCCAGGGCATATCCTTTGGCAACCATTCCATCCGCTTTTTCCATGGGAACCGTTCTTTGGTTTCAGTGACACTATAGCCGACCAGTCTGAAGGAAGCCGGATCAGCTTCCATTTCCCCGAGCCATGAAGGCAGCAGGTAGTTATGGATTGGCTGGCCCACCAGTCCACCTACGCTGAACTTCATACCATCGATCTCAATTTCGGCTTCCGGCCGTACCGACCTGATGAACGATTTATTCCCGGTCAGGAGGTCTAGTGCCACTGTCGCCCCGTTGGGGGACAGCGTAAAGATCCTCGCGACGATGCCGTTGCTGAGTACAAGACGGCTGTCTTGTGTCTGATAAAGCTTTGCCTTTGCTCCTGTGCCGCCTGTCAGCCAGTCGCCTGTGAAAGTATGCTGTGAGGTCTCCCACAATGGCAGCTCTTCGAAAGACTGAGCGTTGTTGACGAGGCAGAGGGAAAGAGTTATCAGGATGGCGGCGGATCTGCTCATGGTAGCGGTTGTTTTTACAGTAAAAGTAAGGAAATATAGTGAGGCAGCAGGCAACAGAGTTTGTGGTTTCCTGTTTGCATGACTGCCGAAAAAATGACGCTCCAGCTGAGCCTTCGCCACAAACGGAAATAAGATTACATTTGAGGGACTCTGCTGACAGTGGCGGAGCGAAAAGCCGATAATTGATGGACAAGGAGATTTCAAATGCCGGGAGCAGGCCCGGCACGGTGGCAAGGCCGCTGGCGATGCCAGGATTGTTTGCCCTGCTGGGGAGCAGAGTGACACTTTTCCTGCTATTTCAGTGTGTCATAGCTTTGGTCCTTCATTCATGGACCAGGTCGGAGGGCTACTGGCTGCTTACGGCCACGCTGACCAATCTCGTTAGCATAGCTCTGCTGTTTTATATGTTCAGGAGCGAGGGGAGGAGCTTTCTGTCACTCTTTCGGTTTGACCGCCAGACGTACAGAAAGGATATCAGGGTATTCATACTGCTGGCTCTGCTGACCGGCCCGGTGGCTTTCGTCCCCAACTACCTGTTAAGCAAGTGGCTGTGGGCGGATGCTGCCATACCGTATGAGATGATGTTCCGGCCTGTGGAGGTCTGGCTGGCGATTGTGCTGCTGGTTGCCTTTCCGGTCACCATAGCCTTTGCGGAGATCGCTACATATTTCGGCTATATAATGCCGCGGCTCATCGGCGGTCTGAGATCGAAATGGCTGGCGGTGGCTCTGCCGGTGCTGTTTCTTTCGCTGCAGCACATGACCCTGCCCTTTATTCCTGACTTGAGGTTCATACTCTACCGCGGGCTGGTCTTCCTTCCGTTTGCTGCGCTGATAGGTATAGCACTTTACAAACGGCCGGCACTGTTTCCGTACTTTGCCATCCTGCACGGGGTGATGGATCTCGGGACGGCGGTTATGTTCCTGCCGCGGTAGCCGGTTTTCCGGTGCTTTGTCGGCACGCGTCAGTCCACAGCCCACAGTCGGCACTCTTCACTCTTCACTCTTAAGTCGGCAGCCGGCAGACCTAGTGCATTCCTGCCTTCAGTAATTTCAGGTTCGTCTCCAGCCCGTCAAGGTAGGTAAGCGACCAGACACCAGGAGATGCGAAGAACTTACCCATTGTCCAGTCATCAGTATCATCAGCTCTCTCCATGAAATCAAAGATCGGGTAAGCTGCTGTGGTCAGGCTCTCATATCCTGGTCTGTTCTCAAGGTCATTTAGCAGGCTCTCCAGACTTCTCTGAAGTCTCAGATCCGGAGAGGGGTTCTTGCCTCCTGTTACCAGGGCAGGGGTTCCGATATCTGCCGCTTCAGGTCGGCGCAGACTCCAGGGGTCATTGTTCCATGAATCTTCAGAAATATTCCTGCTGGCCAGAATCAGGGACTGGTACTCATCAACAAGACCAAGCAGCTCATCGATTTTCTGCACCACAGGATCTCTGCCTGCCGGCGGAGAGATTTCATCAAGCAGAGCCTCAAGTCTGTTGTAACTGCGCGACAATTGCATGCTGTCATCAATCCTCTCCTTTGACACATTCAACGCCAGCAGGGTGGAGAAGACCGATATGCCTGTCAGGAGGAACAACACAGAAACCGTATTATGGATACTGAAGTTCTTATCCTTCGCTGTCACGGCAAGGAAGACCGGAAGAAACACCACATAGGGGAATGGAAGGGCAACCATCAGGATCTTGCCCGCCCCAGGCCAGTGCATTGTCTTGTAGAGCATACCGCCGAATTCGACAAGGCATGTCAGCCATGTAACGATGTAGAGCACCGGGTCCTTCCTGTTTCCTGCAGTCATGTAATGATTCCTGAGGGCGAGAGGGAGGAAAGCGAAAACAACCAATACTATTCCCAGTATTATCAATTGTCCTGCTCCCGGCCAGTGACCTATTTTGAAAAGTGCACCAATGACGATTATCGCAATGGTTATCAGGCCCAGTAAATATATCTTCTGTTTCATGATCTTGATTCTTTTAGGATTTTAGTTTTCAGAGAGAGCCGAGAGGGCCTTGTATTCCACGGTCACTATTCCGCTTTTCATGAGCTCAAGCATATGCAGGCCGGAGAAAAGCGATATCCGTCTGGTCTCCGGATCAGCTTCCGGAAGGTAAACGGAGGGATCAAGGAGTTTCAGATAACTGCCGAAATCGCTTTCGGGTACCAGTTCTGAGAGATAATCAGAATAGGCTTTCAATCTCTTGTCCAGTTCTGTGCGAGACCCTGAGGCATCGCCCAGGAATTCAGTAAAAGGCACAGGATTAAACGGCTGCAAAAGCGTTTCGAACCGAATTGCCGGTCCGCTGTCAGTCTCTTTTACCTGGCGGGTGATGACAGCCGGGTTTTTCGGGGTGCCCTCCGCAGCAGCAACCAGTTCAGCTTCGATATCGTTAATGAAGCTTATCAGCTCAATTGTACTGGTATTGATTTCCTCAAGAACCGGTGCGGCAGGGGTATCGGTACTGCCGGCTATGAACGATTGGTTTTCGGTGAACCGGTAGCTGAATGTTGCCTGCTGTTCACTTAATTGCCTGTAATAGCCTGAATCGTAGTCCCTCTGCAGGCTGAGATTGAGAAGGAGCCCCGGGATCACAATGGCGACGGAGCCGATAATCATAAAGATGAATTCAGCGCTCACATTTTTCTCCGACTTCCAGGAAATGACTGTGTACCACGGTACAAACAGCAGAAAAGTGATAACCACTCCACATATCAGAAGCAGAGAAGCCAGGGGCCAGTGCTGTATTTTGCAGAGGATTCCCAGGATAAAGGAGGTGATTCCTGCTGCGCCAAGGATATATACCAGCTTCCTGGCCGGGTTTTCCTCTTCCTTCAGCTTGCCGGTCAGCAACGCCGGGATAAAGGCAAAAATCATTGCGAGAGCTGCCAGGAGTAGTATCAGGCCGGCTAATGGCCAGTGCTGCACCTTCGCCACAACTCCCAGGATAAATAACATTGATGCGACGAAGGCGGAGATGTAGAGGAACAGTCTCTTGCGGCTGTGGGTCTCCTTCCACAGCACCGTCAGCGCGGATGGCATAAAAGCAAAAGCAAGGATAAAAGCTCCGAGGGTCAGCATTATGCCTGCCCCGGGCCAGTGCATTATCTTGAACAGTGCCGCAAAGCCCAGCATGATCGTTCCTGCTATGGCTGAGATCTTCATTGTCTTTTTCATATTCCTGTATTTAGTGTCAACTGCAAAAAGTGTCTCTTCCTGTATCTCCTTTAATCTCCGGTATCCCATTTTTCCCTTCACCTTCCGGTAGGCATCCGTGAAATCCAGACCGCCGGTCATCTCCTGCTCCACATCGCAGCAGAGGTGATCAATCAACTCATCAGACAGGTGCGGGAAGATGATATTTTCCTTCCTGACATCCCTGGCGATCCGGTCAATATTATGAAGGCTCAGCTCAGCCATTATTCAGTCCCGGCTGAAGATTGACGATGCTCTGAAGGGAGTCGATGAACTCTTTCATCTCATTAACCTTCTCAGCAACAACTGAGTTACCCTTTGGCGTCAGGCTGTAATAAATGCGTATCCGGTTGTTGAAATTCTCTGCCTCGGTCACCAGCACACCTTCATTCTCAAGCTTGTGAAGAACAGGATAGAGAGCCCCGTAGGTAAGTTTTATCCTGCCCGCAGTAAGTTCTTCAACCTTGCGGGTAATCTCGTATCCGTACATGCGGCCGTTCTCTTTCAGGAGCCTGAGGACGATGGTTTTGAGAGAACCTTTGATAAGATCTGGAGAAATCATTTCGTAATATTTAAGTAAGTTATATATTACAAATATAGAATATTTTAAAATTAAAACAGATATTTTCCGATAATATTGTACCGATTACGGTAAGAAAGCGTATTTGTCGGGTTACCGGGTACAAAAGTTCCACACTACTGGAATGCGCCGATACGACATACGGCTATCGGGGCAGGCTCTGCGGGATATGGGTTTGCGGATGGCATGCGGGCTACAATACTTTGTGCGCCACGCAATATCTTGCTACTGCCTGAGGCC
>CALMRD010000263.1 GCA_937871625.1 uncultured Bacteroidales bacterium
GGATTCCATATCATAACAGTTATGATTGTTCAGGTGAGAAAGATACAAACTGATTGGACAATTTTTCACAGCCACGACGGATTCCATTGGTTTTTTTAGTCTGTAAGCGACTTTTCATGTGATCCTGGACGCGGTCTCAAGATTTCCAGGCAATACTGCGAAGCCCTTTTACGGAGAAGATATTTTCCATGGAGAAACAATATATTCCTCCATGGAAAATCTGCTGATCCGGTCTCGGGTCATTTCTTTTCAGGCTCGGTGCGGTCATACTTGCAGCAAGCAGGAAGTTTTTCATAAACTTCATCCTTGGCCTTGTGCATGGGTGTATCATGGCCTGCATCCGCAATGGCCTTCTGTACTTTGTGCACTGAGGTTTTTGTGGAATCAAGAGCGACAACCAGCATTTTGGTTTCCTGTATCCAGTCGGCAGCAGTCACTCCTTCAACCGATTTGGCAGCCGCTTCAATACGGGTTTCACACATTCCGCAATTGCCTTTGACCTCAAATTTTTCCGTTTTTGCCTGGGCAAAAAGTGCGCTTGTTCCCAAAAGGAACAGACTGACTAAGCTTAACATTCTTGTTTTCATAATGCTCTGTTTTAATGGTTAAATACTTTTATTACTTGATTGCCCCGGTGACTTCTCCGCAGGAAAGCATCGATTCACCGAAGTAAGGGTTCCTGATCTCTTTTTCTGTACTGAGCCAGTCGGCTCCCTTATTATTGTCTGCCATGGGACAGTGCTGAATGTATAGCGTCTCGCTGAAAGGTTTGAACGATTCAGACATTTTCACCATAGTGACGGAGAGCAGCCGGAATGCTTCACGTATTTCTTCAAGGCTTGAGAAATGGGGTGAATGTTGCAGATTCTCATTTAGTTCGTTGCTGAACTTCATCCAGGCATCATGCGAATCACCTGTAAATGAATCCATATCCACACTGGCGAGATTCTCGTTCATGGAAACTGCCGCCTTTTGGGCATTCTCCACATTATCCTCTGACAACGCGTCTTTCAGCATCAGATAATCTTCATATACCGGCTTAAGTGCATTTTTTGCAGCCCGACTGATAGCGGCAGTATTATCTGCCCTGTCAGATTGTTGAATATCGGACAACACTTCGCTCACCTCAGTGCTCATTGCACCATGATTATGTCCGGTCATGACCTGACCTCCTTCGGGGCTCATCATGCTGGGTTTACCTGCCAGCTGGGCAGCGGCATCTATGCTGAATGTTCCGCTGACAGCAATCTCCTCACCCTCCTGTAAACCACTTTCCACAATATAGCTATCACCCAGCGCCGGACCCAGAGTTACCTCACGCATGTCAAAACTTACCCCCATATCTGAATTGTTCTTAATGTAAACCAGAGAGCGCTTCCCTGTCCACATCACGGCTGTTTTAGGCACGACAAGTGAATTTGACTTCCTGGCCAATCTGGCCTCAACCACTCCAGAGACAAACATTTCAGGCTTCAGTTTTCCGCCAGTATTATTATACTCAACCCTGGCCTTTGCTACCCTTGTCTTCGGGTCAATCACCGGGTCAAGGTAGGAGATGATACCCTCAAAACTTTCCCCGGGAAGAGAGGCTATGGAGAATTTTACCTTGTCTCCTTTTCTTATCCATACGAGATCCGATTCATACAAGTCAAACAATATCCAGACTCTGGAAAGGTCAGCTATCTCATAAAGAGTTTCACCTTGACGGACATAGTCGCCCAGGTTTATTATTTTCCTGATAACATATCCTGAAACATCGGCCCGTACAGGAAATTCATCTTCTACTTCACCCGATTTCAATATTTCATCAATTTGATTATCAGAGAGTTTCCAGTTTCTTAACTTTTCTTTAGCAGCATTGAACAGTTGTGGCTGGGTTTTCATGATTCTTTGCGCTTCAAGTAGTTCTTCCTGAGCCGTTACCAGATCAGGAGAATAGATGCGTGCAACGGTTTGTCCACTGCTTACAAATTCGCCCGTAAAATTCACCGATAACTTTTCAATCCTGCCGGGAATATGTGATGACTGGGAATATAGCATGCGCTCATCAGTCTGCACCTTCCCGTTCATCCGGACTTGTTTTACCGCGGCCATCCTCCCCACGACTGCAGTACTCACGCTGGCCAGTTGCATAGCCGTTGGTGACATTGAAACTGACATCGGATCAGTTTCACTGCTCTGGTCATTTTCCAGGGGAATTAAATCCATTCCGCATATGGGGCAATCGCCCGGTTCGTTTTGACGAATCTGGGGATGCATGGAGCAGGTCCAGACAGTTTCGGCTGTGGTTTCGACAGAATGCTGATGTTCGTCTCTGCCGGCATCTCCCTTGCCTCCAAAAATCAGCCAACCTGCAAGCAGTCCTGCTATCAGTGTGCCTGCAGCGATTATGTATGTTTTTTTGTCTGTTGTCTTCATTTCAATACGTTTTTGATGTCAGGTAGTTGATCTTCGCCAGTGCAATCTGGTATTTTGCTAATGCGCCAGCTTTTAATTTCTGATATTTCAATAATTGCTGTTGCATTCTCAGCACTTCCTCGAACTCCCTGCCCGAATTTTCATATGATGCTAAAAGCAAATTCAATGATTGTCGTGATGTTTCTGTCTGCTGTTCGTAAAGCGACAAAAGCTGCCGTTGCTGTTGAATGTCAAACCTGGCCATCTCGTAGTCTGAGATTAGCATATTTGTCATTTCATCTTTTTGAAAAGCATAACTTTCCCGCATCAGTTCTGCCTCTTTAATGGAAGCTTTATACTTACTCCTGAAGATGGGTATGGTCACGCTCACCATGGGCATTAAGACATCTTTGCCATTATCCGACATAGTGATGTCAGTGCGTTTACCAACCATCACATAATCCAATCCTACTCCAATTTTTGGCAGTCCCCGTTTTTGTGCTGCAATTGCTTCGGCCTTGCTGGCCTGAGCCTTGAGATCCAGTGCAGTTAAGACCGGACTGGCGCCAATGAGAGAATCTTTTCGGAAATTATCTGGAAGGCTCTCCGTGCTCAAAGAATCGGCAATTGCTACACGTTCATTCTCAGGCCGGTTGAGTAAATTATTGAAAACTGTTGCAAGCGGCTTTTCCTTCGCCATAAGAATACTCAGATTGGTTTCTGCATCCTTAAGCATAATGTCAGCCCGTAACGCATCGACCATAGAACCGCTTCCGTTTTCAAACTTCCTGGTTGCAATGGTCTTATATGATTTGAGAATGCTGATGTTCTCCTGCTCAATATTTATCCACTCATTTAGTTCATATAGAGGATAGTAAGCAGAAGCCACCTGGAAATATAGCCTGTTTCGTGCATCAATAAAGCTTTGATATTTTGCTTCTGCCATCAGCGCTGCGGCATCTCCCTGTGCCTTCAGCGTGCCGAACCATGGAAACATTTGTGTAAGTGAAAACCTTGCCTGTTGAGGGCCCACCCTTGTCTCTACGGGTGAAATAAAATACCCGAATGAAAGTGTGGGGTCAGCCAGGGTACTAACCTGTGGTACCTTTTGTAATGCAGACTCATATTCGAGATACTTTGCCTGCAAACCCGGATTATTTTGGGCGGCAACTTCAAAATAGTCGTCAAGAGTCTGGGTGAAACCCTGGATGCTGAACAGCAGCGTTATCATAATGCTGATTATATATTTGCTCATGATTGCAGTTTTTTGAGTTTATGCTCTTCACGCATACTGTAAAGCGTTGGAACGATATAGTAGGTGACTGCTGCTGCTATCATCCCTCCAAATGCAGGGATAGCCATAGGCACCATTATGTCGGCACCACGTCCTGTTGACGTAAGTACCGGTAACAGGGCAATAATGGTCGTAGCCGTTGTCATTACAGCAGGCCTGATTCTTCGTTCTCCGGCCTCCACAACAGCATTTCTGATCTCAGCTATCGTTTTTGTCCGGTTGCTTTTAAAACTCTGGTCGAGATATGTTCCCATAAGGACACCGTCATCGGTAGCAAGTCCAAACAGAGCAATAAACCCAACCCATACAGCTACACTCAGGTTAACGGTATGCATCTGAAACAGGTCACGCAAATTGGTTCCAAAGAGAGAAAAATCAACAAACCAGTCCTGTCCGTATAACCATAGCATAATAAAACCGCCGCTGAATGCCATGGCCACTCCCGTAAAAATCATCAATGAAGTGGTGACAGATTTGAACTGAAAGTAGAGTATCAGAAAAATGATCAGAAATACCAGTGGGACTATAACTGACAACCGTTTTTCTGCGCGCACCTGGTTTTCGTAACTGCCGGAAAATTTATAATTCACCCCTGCAGGAACAATCAACTCCCCTGAATCAATCCTTTGTTGAATCGTCTCCGATGCATCGTTAACCACATCTACCTCGGCATAGCCTTCCCGCTTATCAAAAAGGACATAACCGACCAGAAATGTGTTTTCACTCTTGATTGCCTGTGGCCCACGTACATACTCAATATCCACCACCTGGCTGAGCGGGATTTGGGCCCCGGCAGGTGTTGGAATCAATATATTCCCCAGAGTTTCCGGGTCGTCCCGCAATTCTCTCGGATAGCGTACTCTTATCGGAAAGCGCTCACGCCCTTCAACTGTGTAAGATATTGTCATGCCTCCAATGGCTGTTTCGATGATCTCCTGTACATCCTCAACGCTTAAGCCATAGCGTGATATTTCATCACGATTGATTTTCAGGTGGATGTACGGTTTTCCAACAATCCGGTCTGCAAAGGCAGCTTCTGCTTTTACCGACGGAACTTCCTTAAGTATACTTTCCAGCTTCATGCCAAACTGCTCGATGGTCGCGAGGTCGGGTCCGAATACTTTTATGCCCATGGGTGCCCGCATGCCCGTTTGGAGCATTACCAGCCGGGTCTCAATGGGCTGTAATTTGGGGGCAGAAGTAACACCCGGTATTTTTGTTACCGAGACTATCTCATTCCAGATATCATTCGACGATTTTATATGTTCTCGCCAGTTCCTGAAATAACTTCCCTTATCATCGGGAACAAGCTCATCTGTCGATATACCTTTCACCAGCACCTCTTCATTGGTCAGGGCATCTCCATTCCTCAAAATGAAACGGTCATCTCTGTCTTTTTTAAATCTTTTGCGATGGCCCTTCTCGTTGAGTTCGTATTCCGGCCTGTAATTGATGATGTTTTCGAACATGGAAACAGGTGCAGGATCAAGCGCCGATTCCACTCTGCCTGATTTGCCAACAGCTAGTTCCACTTCAGGAATGCCAGAAAGCAGCATATCCAGCTGGCCGACTACTTTCCGGTTATATTCAACTCCCGAATGAGGCATAGATGTGGGCATCAGCAGAAAGCTGCCTTCATCCAGCGAGGGCATAAACTCCTTCCCGATTCCCGGAAGGCCATGGGCCAAACCTGACCAGACGGAAGTAGTCCGGATATTCCATCCAATTTTGTCTGCCCCCTTTGCCAGAAATCCAAAAACATTTGCAAAACCAAACCAGATATTTACTGCCAGGAAGATCAGCAAAGCAGGAATAAGCAGAAATTTTACCTTGTTGTTCAGGCACCAGAGCAATATTTTTCTGTAGGAATATTTCAGCAATCCGAATGCTCCCAGGATAGATCCAACCAGCAGGGCAACAAAAATAAAGTTGAGCAGAACGCTCTTACCTGCTCCAAGCGGCAACCAGTATTTTGCCAGAAGCCATACCACTCCAATAACCGCAAGAACCAACTCGATATTTTCCAATACTTTGCGGAACACTGGCTTCCGGAACAGCTCTTTATCGATGATCAACGGTTTGATAAATGGGACTACACCAAATAAAATCAACAGGATGCCGGCCCATGCATTGTCACTGAACAATCCGGCAATACCTGCCACAATCAGGATTACATTTATCCATTTATTATGACGCGGGTTTCTGATTTTGAAGCCTAACAGCCAATGCGCCAGTGTGGGCAGGATCAGCAATGCAACAATCAGTGCTGCTACCAGGGCAAAGGTTTTTGTAAAGGCAAGCGGACCGAACAGTTTCCCCTCCGCAGCCTGCAGGGTAAAAACAGGAATAAAACTTACAATCGTGGTAGATACGGCAGTCAGGATTGCGGAGCTAACCTCCGCAGAACCGTTATAAACGGTAGTGATCAGCTTTTGCCCGGGTGGTGCTTCATCAGCGTGTTTAATTATATTCTCCGACAGGATAATCCCCAGGTCGACCATAGTTCCAATGGCGATGGCAATACCCGAAAGAGCTACAATGTTCGCATCCACTCCAAAATAACGCATGGCGATAAAAACCATAAGTACTGCAACAGGCAACAGGCTCGAAATGAGCAGAGAGGCTCTCAGGTTGTAGATCATTACAATAATTACCAATATTGTTATGAGGATCTGCAGCGAAAGGGCCTCTTCGAGTGTGCCGAGTGTCTCGTAAATAAGCTCTGACCGGTCGTAAAAAGGAACAATAGTCAATTGGCTCTCAACACCGTTGGGGAGTATCTTCTTGGGCAACCCGGGTGAGATCTCGGCAATTTTATCCTTTACATTATTGATTACCTGCAGCGGGTTGGCTCCATAGCGGGCTACAACCACACCTCCAACCACTTCAGCCCCGTCTTTGTCAAGAATGCCCCTTCGCGAAGACGGACCCAGAGTTACCACGGCAAGGTCCTTAATGCGAACCGGTACATTATCCTGAACAGCCACCACTGATTTTTCAAGATCACCTACACTCTTTACATAACCCAGGCCACGTACAAGATATTCCGCCTGGTTGATCTCAATGGTCTTTGCTCCGGCATCACGATTCGATTTTTGAACTGCCTGCATCACCTTGTGCAAAGGAATATTATAGGTTTGCAGCGCACCTGGATTTACATCGATCTGATATTCCTGGACAAACCCACCAATGGAAGCCACTTCTGAAACCCCTTCTGTGGCGTTCAATCCGTACTTGACATAGAAATCCTGGACGGTTCTTATTTCATGGAGATCCCATCCTCCGGTCGGGTTGCCTTCCCTGTCCCTCCCCTCCAGGGTATACCAATAGACCTGTCCCAATGCGGTTGCATCGGGACCCAATGCTGGCTGTACACCCTCGGGCAAAAGTCCTGAGGGAAGGGAACTTAGTTTTTCGAGAATACGGGAGCGTGACCAGTAAAACTCAATATCCTCATCAAAAATGATATAGATGCTCGAAAATCCAAAAATAGAGGAACTTCGAATGGTTTTTACTCCGGGAATACCCAAAAGATATGTTGTTAATGGATATGAGATCTGGTCTTCAATATCCTGTGGCGACCGGCCGTTCCAGGGGGTGAAGACAATCTGCTGGTTCTCCCCGATATCCGGTATGGCATCCACCGGGACCGGGTCAGATGGCAAGCTGCCTATTCTCCAGCCAAACGGGGCGGTAACAATCCCCCAGGCAATGAAAACAAGCAGAACCAAGGTTGTAACCAGCTTGTTATCAAGAAAGTACTTGATTATTCTATTAAGCATGATGTTGTCTTTAATATGAATTATTCAGTGATGAATGGCAGAAATGCCACGATCCATATTGTTTTTGTCAATATGGGCTCAACAAATCATATTAAAATCAAATCAGGAAAATCTGAAAAAGGGACTGAATGTCCTTTTCCATTGGGGGTGGCAGGTAGTCAGTATATGCCTTGACAGCGCTCTTACCAGATAAAACCTCATTACCAACCGGAGTAGTCAAAACAGCTGCGGCTCCCACATGCAGATATACATCTGTGAAGTCCCTTACAAAATCATCAGTGGCCTGAAGTTCCTGATATTGATTCTCGCAACAGGGTGGATGGGTAAATTCAAAATCATGCTCTCCGGCAATATCGCAGGTTTCTTCCATATCTGCCATGCTACAGTCCAGATGAGCTCTACCTAGTAGTATCTGTGTGTCGACAGCCTGACCTCTGCAATAATGAGTCCCGATGGTAAGACTGATATGACTTGCCAGCAAAAAGAAAGACAACAGTATGGATACTACTCTGTTCATCAAGAAGTAAAACAAAAAACAGCCTATAATGTTCTTA
>CALMRD010000264.1 GCA_937871625.1 uncultured Bacteroidales bacterium
GGCTTAATAGTTTTTCTTTTGACTTCTGATTTTCTTTTAGCGTGGCATCAAAAAAGGTTGTGGCATAGTCAGCAATAAAATCATAGCTCCTGGCATAATTATTCTGGAGTGAATCCGGTTTGCAATTGTTAAAATAGCTCCAAAAAGAGACAAAGCCAAAATGATCCAGGTTTGACATTCGTACAGCGAGTTTATCCCTGGATATAATTGAATTATAAAATGGATATACAGAACTGACATCTTTATTGACCATCATGAAATAAGGGACTTTGGTTTTCTCCAGACTAAACTCCTGTAATTTGGAAAGGAAGATGTAGAAGGAATATTCCTGACTGCCATCCAGGGAGCAAACGGCTTTAACATCAGGATGTTTCATTTGAAACAGGGATATTGCCAAACCTCCCGTACTATATCCAAACAGGCCTACAGATGAGTATTTAACAGGGACGGTATTTTCTATGTAATCGAGAATGAATTCCATATCCTCCACCTGTGCCAATATGCTTTTCCCCGGATCTCTCCTTTGTATCGAATTTTCTCCGGCGGAAGCAACTGAAATTACATAGAAGCCATTTTTTGCCAGTTGTTCGCAGAGACGATGATTTTGTACTGGCGTTTTGCTGTTTGAGGGAGCGTATATAATCAAAGGAAATTTCCCCTGTGCCTGCGGACTATCGAGGGAAGCTTCTACTGGTGAATCGAGGATTTCTTCTGTAGTTGTGTTTAATCCTATTTGGAAGTTCCCTTTGGCAAAACCGGCATAGGCATTGATAAAATTGTAGCTCTCGTTATCGATATCCTCTTTCGCTTTAGAGTAATCTTCCCGGATGGAAATCAAATCGACATATTGCCTGAAACTCATTTTGTTTGCATCTGAAATGTCTTCTGACGGATACCAAAAATAAATCAGCATCGGGCGCAAAACAGTATCCTGATTGCAGATATAAAGCCGACTGCTATCCTGTACTTTATAGTAACTAAAACCTACGGAATAGTTTGTGTTTTCTTTTTTGGCGGTACAGCTCAGAGAAATAAAACTAATTGCCGCAAACAATAACACGATTTTTGTTGTTTGAATTTTTAAGCGCCTTTTCATAATAGATTATTTAGAATTATAGATTTATTTCTCAGATCACCCCTATTGCCTTACTCATATCTCAATGCTTCAACAGGATTTCTTGTTGCTGCCCGCCTGCTTTGCCAACTGACTGTCAGCAAAGCAATGCTCAAAGTAAGTACTCCAGCCAGGGCAAATATCCACCAGGACAATTCGGTTCTGTAGGCGAAGTTTTCAAGCCAGCTTTTCATTATGTAATAAGCAACCGGAGTGGCTATTACAAAAGCAATGGCAACCCATTTTACAAAGTCTTTGTTGAGCATGATTAATATTTCGGATACCTCTGCACCATTGACCTTGCGGATTCCTATCTCCTTTATCCTTTTCTGTAACCCATAGAAGCTTAGTCCGAACAGGCCCAGACATGAAATAATAATTGCAATAAGTGAACTATACCCGATTAATTTCTCTGTTGTTTCTTCTGAGGAATATAGTTTATTCAAATCATCTTCCAGAAAACTTAACTCAACAGGATCACTTGGGGCAATTTGTTCAATCAGGTTTTTAATTGTCTGAACAATTGTTGAATTAGTTGAAGAATTAAGTTTAATAAACATATAAGAACCAGTTGGAGAATATATATATGCAAAAGGCTTGATTTCGCTATGCAACGATTCGGTATGCATATTTTTATTTACTCCGATTATCTCCCCTTTTCGCTCGTAAGGTGTGCCGCTGAAAATTGACATTTTTGTCCCCACTGGATTTTTCAACTCCATTGCTTTTACTGCCGCCTCATTAACTACAAATCCCTCCGCAGCATCTTTTGAGTATTCCTTCGTGAGAAACCTTCCTTCAATTACTTCAACACCCAAAGTTTCATCAAAATCATAATCCACAGAATTTATCCCCATATCAAAAACAATATCAGATTGTTTTCCATCCCATACAGGCATGTCAGACATCTGCCAAATGGTTAGAGGAGACTGGGAAGTACTGATGCTTGAGATTTCAGGCAATAGCAATAAATCATTTTTTGCTGTTTCATATTTTCGCTTAAGTTGATCTTGCATATGTACGATAAGAATATTTTCACTGTTAAAACCAAGATCTTTTTGCTTCATAAACTGAACCTGTCTGGTAATAACTATTATTCCTGCTATCAGGACTATTGCCAATGCAAACTGAAAAATCACCAATCCGCTTCTAAGGCTAAGTTTCTGTGCATTCGAGGAAGAGTTGTTCCTATTTCGGGAACCCCCGGGGCGAATATTTTTTCTAATAAGATCAATTGGTCTGAGTGATGAAAGGAAGGATGCAGGATAGAATCCCGAGATTAATCCTGTAATTACTGCAAATCCCAAAAGTAAAAGGATTGTGAACAGATTGTAATTAAGATCAAGATTCACATTAAGCAGATTGTTGACAGATGGTAAAACCAATTCAACAAAAATGAGAGCAAAGCCCATAGCAATCATTGCCGGAATTTGAGCCTCAAAAAGAAACTGAACAATGAGTAAATTCTTACTGGAACCCAAAGTTTTTCTTAGACCAATCTCTTTGATTCTTCCATCAGAAGTTGCCATAGTCAGGTTAACAATATTGAATATTGCAATAATCAAAATGAGGAATGCAACAATTGAAATAATGTAGACGTACTGTATGCGCCCGCCACCTTGCAGATCGTGTAAATGACAAGCTGTCAATGGCGTAATATACAATCGATTATTCCAATCAGGCTTAAATTGGTTGATAACATTGGCTATTTGATTATTAACATCTGAATAGTCAGTACCTTTATTGAGTTGTACGTATACCTGCAATATTTTATAATCCCAGGAATTCAATTGTTGTGCAATCATTTCAAAAGGGAGCAGAAACTCAAACTGCATATCCGAATTTTTGGGGATATCTTCTAATACTGCTGTAACGATATAATCCTCGTCTCCATCCATTTTTACCGTATTACCAACAGGATTTGCCTGCCCAAAAAGTTTTTCTGCCAGTGATTTGGTAAGGACAATAGAGTTAGGATGTACGAATGCTTCAGAAAGGGATCCGAGTGTAAAAGGGAAATTAAACATCGACAAAAAAGAGGGATCCACAAAGCTGCCATTTACCAGAAATTTATTTTCACCCTGGACAATTTTTTTGTCACTCCATTGGTAAAAGACAGTCGTATTTTTAATAGCCGGATATTCTTCCTTTAGATGCCGGGCAACAGGGGCTGGTAAAATGTAAGCATGAAAATCCAGGGGATCGTAACTAAAGGCCGCCTTATATAAATCCTGTGGATTCTCATGAAACCTATCATAACTCAACTCATATTTTACCCATACAGCAATGATTATGCTACAGGCCAAGCCAACACTCAACCCAAATATGGTTATCAGTGTATTTATCTTGTTGTCTTTAATACTACTTATGGTAATATTTACAAAGTGCTTAAACATGATTGTTTCTTTGAATTTCTATTCTTGTCAAGGAATCCCGTTCATTATTTGCTGTCAAAAGACTCTCCTTCCCATTTCGCCTTTTTTATTCATACCTCAATGCCTCTACAGGATTCCTTCGTGCGGTGCTATAGCTCAGGCCACTTACTGTAAGCAATACAATGACCAGCGAAATAAATCCTGCGAAAACAAATATCCACCAACTGAGTGCCGTTTTATAGGCAAAGCTTTCCAGCCATTTGTTCATGCCATAATAGGCTATTGGCGTTGCTATTATGAAGGCTATAATCATCCATCTCACAAAGCTTATGTTCAGCATTTGCATAACTTCAGAAATTGTTGCTCCGTTTACTTTTCGAATGCCTATTTCTTTGGTTCGGCTGGCCATCATAAAGGAGGCCACGCCCAATAGACCCATGCAGGCAAGGAAAATAGCCAGTACTGCGAAGAAGCCCATAAGTTGAAAAGTCTTACTCTCTTTCTGATAGCGTTGTTCCAGGATCTGGTCTAAAAAAGCAAATTCAATGACCTCATCGGGATAAATACTTTGACAAACTTCGGTAATAGCATTCTTCGAACCAACTAAATCAGAAGGCTTCACTTTGACAATAAGATGGTAAGCCATTGAATAATCTATAACATAAACTACGGGCTTTACCTTGTTATACAATGACTCGAAATAAATGTCGTCGATTATGCCTACTATTATTCTATCCGATTTAGGCCAATTACATTTAAGCGTTTGCCCTATTGGATTTCCCTGTATCCCTATACTTTTTACAGCAGCCTCATTTAATATCACTGCTTCAGTGGCATCTGTTTCAAATTCACCCGAGAATAATCGACCCTGAACCGGTTCAATTCCCAATGTTCTGAAATAATCGAAAGTAATGTGCACATAGGAAATTGCGATACCCTCGGCCTGACCTTCCAGCCTCACTCTCCCCTCATTACTCAGAGAACCTGAAGGTATGCGGCTTGCGACAGAAACACCGGAAACAAAGCTCTCATTTAGCAGTGCCTGTTTCAGGGTATTGTATTTCGCTTCATCACCAAAATCAAATATGCTGGTAAGCACAGCTTCTTTATCAAAACCCAGCTCTTTTTCTTGTATAAAACTGATTTGACGAAGCATAACAGTAGCACAGGCAATTAAAACGATGACAATGGTAAACTGAGCTCCTACCAAAATTTTCCTGAATTTAAATCCGGAACCAATACCGCTTTTAGATGATTTCATAACCTTAACGGGACTATAGGAAGACAACACAAAAGCGGGATACCAACCTGCCAGGACACCCAAAACTATCATCATCCCTAATAAACTCATAAGAATATTCACATTCGCCAGGAAGTAAAATGACAACTCCTTTCCGGATAGCTCATTAAACAGGGGTAGGCTGAGCCTTACCAGAATCAACGAAATACAAAATGATATAAAGAATACAATCATCGATTCAGAGACATATTGCATTGCCAGCTGAGTTCGTGAAGCTCCAAATGTCTTGCGGACACCGATTTCAGTTACACGGGTTGTTGCATTTGCTGTTAAAAGATTGATATAATTGAAGCCGGCTATCAGCAGAATAAGCAGGCCTATTGCCGAAAAAATCAATACATAGGTAATGCTGTTCTGGGGTTGAATGTCGCCCAGAAAATGAGAAGAATAGAGATGAATATCCTTGATATTTTGCACAGTAAATTGGGTTACAGGAGCGTCAGTTACATTATAGCTTTTCATCAACTCTGTGATTTTAGCTTCCAGGTCTGGCTTAGAAAAACGATCTGACATTTCGAAATAAACCAGGAAATTCCACCAGCCCCAGTTGTCCATCCAGTTTTCACTGAACATCTTATTCCCATCAGCGAGCGTCAAAAACAGGTCAAAGGTAAAATGGGAGTTCTGAGGTATATCTTTTATTACTCCCACCACGGTATAATCGTATTCGCTACTTACTTTAAACATTTTGCCGATGGGATTTTCGTCCCCAAAATATTTGCGAGCTGTCTCTTCAGTGAGAACTGCCGTACCTGGTTGCTGAAGAGAATTTGCGGCGCTTCCCAGAATAAACTCAAAAGAAAATATCTCTAACAGTTCAGCATCGACCCAGGCCACATAATCTTCTTTAAATATCTGATTGTCTACTTTAACCAGGATATTATCTCTTGGCAATATTCTGGCGAAGCTCTTTATTTCCGGTAAATTATCAGCCAGATATTTTGCTGTCCCCGGTGCCTGATAGGGATGTACCTCCTGACACAACCGATAGATATTATCTGACTTTTCGTGATATCTGTCATAACTTAGTTCGTGCGAAACATACAGGAGCAACAGTATACAGACAGCCAGTCCGATAGAAAGACTGGATATACTTATCAATGAATACACCCTGCTTTGAATGAGATTGGCAAATGCGATTTTAAAATAATTCTTTAACATGGGAATTGATTTTATATGGCCTTTTTCTGGTATGTATCGACGGGTATTTGAACTTAATTCTGATTCTCCCTTATTACCTGACCATCCAGTAAATTAATCGTGCGGTGAGCAAAACCAGCATCACGGGCAGAGTGTGTCACCATTAAAACAGTGGCTCCTTCCTGGTTGAGTTCCGATAAAAGATTCATTACTTCAATGCCATTCTTTGTATCCAGATTTCCCGTTGGTTCATCTGCCAGAATTAAAACGGGGTTTGCTACAACGGCTCTTGAAATTGCTACGCGTTGTTGCTGTCCGCCCGAAAGTTGCTGTGGAAAGTGTTTGGCTCTATGACCAATTTTCATTCTGTTCAATACCTCATTGACTCTTTTTTTGCGCTCTGCGCCTTTCATTTTCAGATACAGCAATGGAAGCTCTACATTGTCATATACATTTAGCTTGTCAATCAGGTTGAAACTTTGAAACACAAAACCAATATTCCCTCTTCTGTACTGTGTGCGATCCTCCTCTTTAAGATTACTGACATCGGTTCCGTTGAAACTATAAGTCCCGCCTGTGGGATTATCCAACAAACCAACTATATTGAGAAAGGTAGATTTTCCGCAACCGGAAGGACCCATGATGGCAACAAATTCACCTTTCCTGACATGAACATCCACACCTCGCAAAGCAAAGGTTTCAACATCCTCGGTGCTGAATACTTTTGTTAATTTTTCTGTTTTTATCATGCATGTTGATTTTTATGGTTATAGTGCCTGAGGTTTATTAATTGATTTAAATACAATTCGTTCGTTATCTTCAGAACCATCTCCACCCTTAAAACAGTGAATTAATTATTCAGTGACTCAACGGGGTTTTGCCTGGCTGCTTTCCAGGTTATCCCGGTAGTAGTAAGAGCAGTAATAATAAATATAATGAAACCTCCGCTTAGAAATATCCACCATTCCAAAGAAATCTTGAATGAGAAATCCCCGAGCCATTTAGTCATAGAATACCACGACAACATGCAACTGATAATAAATCCCACCAGGAACCATTTCATAATATCTCTGTTGAGAAGAAGAAGAACTTCAGCAATGTTTGAACCACATATTTTTCTAATGCCTACCTCCTTTACTCTTAACTCTAAATTAAAAGTAATCAGTCCAATCAATCCAATGCAGGACAGTATGATGGTTAAAATCGTAAATACTATGATCCCCAATGAGATTTTACTTTCACCTGCATAAAGTCCCTTGATCTGGTGATCAATGAAACTATAACTGAAAGGCAGGTTATAAAACTGATCAAATTGATCTTTTATAGCACTTATACCCTGTTCAATATTCTGGCCTATTTCCACAAACATCCTGTTTTGTGATGAACTATAAGTGAATAACTGCGGTTGAATACTGTTTGAAAGATTTTGAAAATGAAAATCTTTAACGACCCCAATAATTTCAAATGTTTTATCATCCCGGTACAGTACTCTGCCTACAGGATCGCTGAAGCCCAGTAAATGAGACAGGTTTTCATTAATTATCACTTTGTCATTATCATTCTCTGAAGCTGAAAAATTCCTGCCCCTGAGAAGTGGTATATGAAAAATGTTCAAGTAAGAGTGATCAACTGATAAAATGTAAATTGAGGTTGAGGTTTCATCGGCTGATCCTTCCCATTTCCAATTGTCTGTAATAAAGAACGGGCTAACATCAACCGGTGAATTGCGTGCGAAAGAAACTTGCCTGATATTGGGATTTGACCGAAGATTGCTTTCTATCGTTTTAAAATTAGTTGCCCCTTCAGTCGGCAAAAATATCTCAACAATATTTTTAGAATTATATCCCAGTTCAAAATTATTTAAATAGTTGGTTTGCCTGATTATTATCAAACTAACTATAGTAAGGGTAATTGATAATATAAACTGGCTGATTACTAAAGCAGATCTTAATCCGGCCTTATCTCTTAATGACTTGCCAGAGTTTAATTTTGGGAAAGGTGAAAACGAACTGGTAATTATAGCCGGATATATACCCGATATTATTCCTATTATAATCAATGCACCAATGCTGCCAGATATTGTGCTGATTATTAAATATTTTGAAGCAATAGTGGCGTCCAGAATTGATTGAAACAGTCGAAGAAATACAGCAGATAAAATAATCGCCAATACACTGGCAATAAGTGAATTTATGACTGATTCCAGGAGAAAGTAGTTTAAGATACTTTTCGAACTCGCACCATTGATTTTCCTGATGCCAACTTCAGCTGTTCTCTTAAGCAAATAGGCAGACATCAGGTTGATATAATTTAAGGAAGCCAGTATCAATATCAATAAAGCAATTCCAATAAATGAATATAGCTTCAGATAATTACCATGTTTGGCGTTAAAAACGTCAAAAT
>CALMRD010000265.1 GCA_937871625.1 uncultured Bacteroidales bacterium
TGAGGAGATATCGTATGTCTTTCTGAGCAACAGGGTGTATCCCACGCGCGACAACAGCAAGCTTGCTGATCTCTCTATCCGGGGCAACATTCTTCAGGCAGTGTACGATGCCATAATTAAATGATTTGCGATGTGCGATTGAAAAGAAATCTACAATCGGAAATCGCAAATCGCAAATAAAAAAAGCCGTTCATCACGGCTTTTGTTTGTGCCCAGGACAAGACTCGAACTTGCACACCCTTGCGAGCACCAGCCCCTCAAGCTGGCGTGTCTACCAATTTCACCACCTGGGCGGTTCCGGCTCAGAGCTCAGGATGCAGGGCAAGATCTTAATGCTCTTTGAACTACACTCTGTGCTCTTTTTGTGCCCAGAACAGGACTCGAACCTGCACATCATTGCTGACACTAGTCCCTGAAACTAGCGCGTCTACCAATTTCGCCATCTGGGCTATTATAAGTCGAAAGTCTAAAGTCTGAAGTCCAAAGTCGTATTGTCCACTTTGTCTTGCGCATCTTATCCTTTGACCTGTAACGCGGGTGCAAAAATAAGGGTTTTTTTAATAATTCAATGAACAGTAATATTGAAAAGAGAAAAAATATTTGATCCTGCGATCTATTGCCGGACTGAAATACTATCTCCACTGACAGAATATTTCCGGAAAACCAAAACCTGAGGCGGTGCGGTGACTGACAGAATTTGATCGGCCTGCAAAGAATCGGATGATTTTATGTAAGTTTGATCGCCGGAATGCAGCAAGGATTTGTGAGCTGCCGGCATCCCGTTAAACGAAGAAGAGATGAAGGTATTCAAATTCGGCGGAACCTCTGTCGGGAGTCCTGAACGGTTCAGGTCATTAATACCCCTTATCAGTGACGGGGAGTCCAAGATAGTTGTGCTCTCAGCCATGGCGGGCACCACCAATGCCCTGGAGGAGATATCCCGGCTGTTTGCCTCGGGTGCGAGTGAGGAGGCAGTCGCCGGGACAGAGACGCTTCGCGGCGATTACCACCGGGTGGCGGATGAGTTATACTCCTCACTTACTTGGGCCGAAAAAGCCCATGACCTTACAGATGAGCATTTCAACTACATGAAAGCTCTTTTTTCACGTGAGTACAGCAGGCATAATGAGAAGCGTATTCTTGCCAGGGGAGAACTTTTATCGAGTGCTTTTTTCCATTTTCTCCTGTCCGAACAGGGGATTGCCTCCCTGCTTGTGCCGGCGCTCAATTTCATGAGGATAGACAAGGATGGGGAGCCGGACTATTTCTATATCAGGGAGAACCTGAACCGTGAGCTTGGTGCCGTCAGGGATGAAAAGATCATTATTACACAGGGTTTCATCTGCCGCAATGCCTTCGGTGAGACCGATAACCTCCGCAGGGGCGGCAGCGACTACAGTGCAACCATCATCGGGGCGGCAATCGGGGCAGTGGAGGTGCAGATATGGACTGACATAAGCGGACTGCACAACAATGATCCCCGGTATGTGGACAACACCAGGGTGGTCAGGCAGCTCTCCTATGATGAGGCTGCCGAGCTGGCCTATTTCGGGGCGAAGATACTGCACCCTTCGAGCATCAACCCTGCGCGGCTCAAGAAGATCCCCGTAAGGCTCAAGAATACCATGGAGCCATCCGATGAGGGCACGGTTATCATATCCGAATCGACACCGGAGGACTATAAGGCAGTTGCGGCAAAAGACGGGGTAATATCACTGAGGATCCGCTCTGCCGGGATGCTGATGGCTTACGGCTTCATGAGAAGGATCTTCGAAGCCTTTGAGGCCTACAAGACACCGATAGATATGATTACAACCTCCGAGGTCTCCGTGTCACTGACAATTGACGATCCGACATTTCTCAGCGAGATTGTCAGTACTCTGGGATCAATAGGCAACGTGGAGGTTGAAAAGGATCAGACAATCATTTGCATTGTTGGCGATTTCAGACCTTCCAGGGAGGGCTCGGCACCTGAGATTTTTGAGGCGCTGAATGAGATCCCCGTCAAGATGATATCATACGGCGGAAGTGACAACAGCATGTCCATTTTAATCAATACAAGCGACAAGGTGGTAGCACTGAGGTCGCTCAGTTCAAAACTATTTCCTGAAGAGTGATGTTCACAAAAGAGAGCACAGAACGGTTGCAGCAGCTGGAGACGCCATTTTACTATTATGATCTCGACCTTCTGCGCGAGACCCTTGCCGTAGCATCGGGGGAGGCTGCCAACAGGGGATTTAAACTGCATTATGCCGTAAAGGCAAACTTCAATCCAGTGATAATGAAAATCATAGCTGGTTACGGCCTGGGTGCAGACTGTGTAAGCGGCAATGAGACAAAGCTTGCTGTGGAATGCGGATTTCCTGCCTCGGAGGTCCTCTTTGCCGGAGTGGGCAAGAGTGACAGAGAGATCGAGACCGCCCTGCAGCTGGGCATCAGCTGCTTCAATGCCGAGTCGGTTGAAGAGATCGAAGTAATTGATGAGATAGCCGGACGGATGGGCAAGAAGGCATCTGTAGCCCTGCGCATCAACCCTAATGTGGAGGCACATACTATCAAACACATCACCACCGGCACTGACGAAAACAAATTCGGCATAAGGATCGCTGAGCTTGAAAGAGTGACGGCTCTTCTGGAAGATGCGGAGAACATCAGGTACCATGGTATACATTTTCATATAGGTTCCCAGATAACCGATCTGCACGTCTACCGCAATCTCTGTCTGAGGATAAATGAGTTGTGGGAGTGGCTTACTGACAGGGGCCTGGAGCCGGCCGACATCAATGTAGGCGGGGGGCTGGGCATAAGCTATGAGGAGCCTGACCGCTTCCCTCCTTTTGCAGATTACTTTGAGGTATTCAGCAGGCACCTGGACAGCAGGATACAGAGCACCATCTCATTTGAGCTGGGGCGGTCACTTACTGCCGGGTGCGGATCGCTGATCTCGAAGGTACTGTTTGTCAAGCCGGGAGCACGGGAGACATTCGTCATCCTTGATGCCGGTATGACCGACCTTCTGCGGCCGGCTCTCTATCATGCATCACACCGCATAGAGAACCTCACCTCGGAGCTTCCCGCCAGGAAGTACACTGTTGTAGGTCCGATCTGTGAAACCACCGATACCTTTGGCAAGTTTATCGAGCTGCCGGAGACGAGACGCGGTGATATCATAGCCATACGCTCTGCGGGTGCATACGGTGAGGTGATGGCGATGCGCTACAACATGCGGTCGCTCCCGGCGTCGGTATTCTCCGGTGACAAATGACTGGTTATCAGGCATTTAGCAATTAGCAATAGGCAGTAGGCAGTCGGCCACCTGCGCCATATCCTACGTTAAAACTTCGGATGTCGAAGAAGGCTTCAGTGGCTGAAATCAGTCAGCAGTTGGCACTC
>CALMRD010000266.1 GCA_937871625.1 uncultured Bacteroidales bacterium
CTGAGACGCTGATGCGCGATATCCCTCACTGGATGATGTGGGGAATCTCTTTGCACTACTACACAACCAACTGGAACAACAAAGGCTCGGCCACGAAATTCACCGAGAGAGAGTATTTTGAGACAGTGGAGCGCTGTCTCAATATTGAGCAAGCCCTCGACAGGCATATAACAGTTATGGACCGGTATGACCCTGAACGCCGGATTGCCCTTGTGGTTGACGAGTGGGGTACATGGTGGGATGTGGAGCCCGGCACCAATCCCGGGTTCCTCTACCAGCAGAGCACCATGCGCGATGCCATGGTGGCAGCCCTGTCACTCAATTATTTCAATGAGCGCTGTGAGAGGATCAGGATGGCCAACATCGCACAGACGGTGAATGTGCTGCAGTCGCTTATACTCACAGACGGTGAGAAGATGATCCTTACCCCAACCTATCATGTTTTCGAGATGTTCAAAGTGCATCATGATGCCACATTGCTTCCGCTGCACCTTAACTGCGGCAGCTATGCAATGGAAGGGAAGGAACTTCCGTCTGTCAGCGCCTCTGCCTCAAAGGATAAAGGGGGAAGAGTAAACATTACCCTTGTAAATATTGATCCTTCCCGGGCGGTGGAGATGCTGATCGACCTGCGTGGAGGTGACTTCAGGGATGTAACCGGAAGGATTTTGTCAGCGCCGGAGCTGACGGCTCATAATACGTTCGATAATCCGGAGCAGGTGAAGCCGAAACCATTCATTGAAGCAGAAGTCAGGAAGAACATGGTGAGCGTCACCATATCTCCTGCCTCGATAATAGTCCTTACCGTTGAATAAAACCTGAGTTCCCTGACGTTGACAGGAGAAGAGAAATTGTATATTTGGAAACACTTTTTATGCACAGGAAAAAATGAAAAGAGAAAAACTGTTAACAATAGCTGCACTGGCAGTGGTCACGATTGTCATGGGCTCGTGCGGAAACAACAAGGCAAAAGAGATGGTTACTACTGAAAGCTTCGGCTCATTTGAAGGGAAGGAACTCTTCCTCTACACCCTCACGAATATGCAGGGTAATGTTGTAAAGCTCACCGGCTACGGGGCGGCGATCGTTGAGGTCAGCGTGCCCGACCGCAACGGCAACAGGGCAAACGTCACCTTCGGTTACGACAGTTTAGAGGGATACCTTAACGGCGACCTCTATTTCGGGAAGGTGGTGGGCCAGTATGCCAACCGTGTTGCCAAGGGAAAGTTCACCCTTGACGGGGTCGAGTACACCCTGGCTCTCAATAACGGTCCTAATTCACTTCACGGAGGCCCCACCGGATGGCACAGCCAGGTATGGGATGCTGAAGTACTCAAGGGAACCGATTTCCCGGCCGTGAAGTTCACCTACAACAAGCCTGACATGGAAGAGGGATACCCGGGCAACGTGGTGGCCGAGGTTATCTATACATGGAGTGATGACAACGAGATCATAATGGATTACAAGGTGACGACAGACAAAAAAACCGTTGTCAACATCACAAATCACGCCTATTTCAATCTGAAGGGCGCAGGTGAGGGTGATATCCTTGACCATGAGGTGCTCATCAGGGCCTCCTCCTTTACGCCTGTCGATTCAAACCTTATACCCACCGGTGAGGTCAGGCCTGTAGAGGGCAGTCCGCTTGACTTCCGCACTCCCCACACTATTGGTGAACGTATCGGGGAAGATTACGACCAGCTGATACTGGGTCGCGGTTATGACCACAACTATGTGCTTGACAACGTGGAGGAGGTTGATGCTGAGGTCTATGATCCTTCCACCGGCAGGGTTCTGCAGGTTATCACCGACCAGCCCGGGGTACAGCTTTATACCGGAAACTTCCTCAACGGCACCCAGACCGGCCGCGGTGGCAAGGTTTACAACTACCGTTCAGGGCTGTGCCTCGAGACCCAGCACTTCCCCGACAGTCCCAACCAGCAGGCCTTCCCGTCGGTGGTGATAACCCCGGATGAGCCGTTGCTGACCAGCACCACCTTCCGGTTTTCTGTCAGATAAGCAGGTCTGAAGGTCTGGGGTCTGAAGGTCTGTCGCCCCGCCCTGCGGGGCTCCGTCATGCAGTCATGCGGTCATGCGGTCATGCAGTCATGCGGTCTTGCAGTCTTGACAAAGCGTAGCGGAGACCCCGACCGAGAGCATCGGGGCAGTCTTATAGTCTAAGTTATTGATTCTTAATTCTTAATTTCTCACTTTCGCCTACTGCCGCCCCCCTCTAATCTGGCTCCTTCGCTATCCCGACCTACCAGGTCGGGACTTAACGCTCGGCCCTCTATTGCCTACTGCCTACTGCCTGAATTGCCTGCCGACTGCCGACTGAGGACTGCCGACTGAGTCATAGTTCCCGGATTTTAACAGAACGGAACCAGACCTCGTCTCCGTGCTCCTGCAGGAGGATGTGGCCCTTTTCTGCCTCACCGAAGCCGGCGAAGTCTTTGTATTTGCTTTCGCTCACAAGGCGACGGTATTCGTCGCTGCCCCTCTCGTATTCAAGCACCTTGAAGCCATTGAGCCAGTGCTCCACATGACCGTTCAACGAGACAATATGAGCTGCATTCCATTGCCCTACGCCGTTGAATCTCTTGTTGGCAGCGGGGATGAGGTCATAAAGTGATGCAACTGTGTGGTTTCCGTCGCGGCCCATCTTTGCATCGGGATGTCGCTGATCGTCAAGGACCTGGTATTCTAACCCAATGGCAGAGCCTGCCGTGGGATATGACTCGGTAACGAAATACTTCACCCCGCTGTTGGCTCCTTCGGTGATGCGGAACTCGAAGAAGAGGTCGAAGTTACTGTATTCATTCAGGGTGACTATGTCTCCGCCGCCCTTTGACTCAGCGCCTCCCGAGGCAAGTACTTTGAGGCAGCCCTCTTCTATGACCCAGCCTGATTCCGGAAAAGTATCCTTATGAGCGCTTCGCCAGCCTGTTGAAGTAGTACCGTCAAAGAGCAGTTTCCAGCCATCGGCGACTTCCCTCTCAGTAAGGGTGTTAGGGATAAAGTTTGCCTGGTGGATCCCTGCCGTGTCCGGCCAGGAATATTTTTCGAGGTTTTCAGTTACGATCCTGATATTCTTCCACTCCACACGTGCCCCGGTCAGCTCTTTTGCCACGGCGTGAACCTGAAAGCCTATAAATCCTGAAGTATCTGCATCATCAACCAGGTCTGCAACCGCAATTCCGTTGACCCAGATCCTGATCCTGTTTCCGATTGCCTCCACATGGTATTTGTTCCAGCCATGTTTGTCGAAGGCTTTCACAGCAGCCTGGTTGTTGGGTGTGACCGGGTAGAGCCATCCTCTCCGCGCTTCGTCATAGATGCCGCCGCTCCATGCACGGTCAGTGGGGTCGATTTCCACCTGGTAGCCGTAAACAAGCTCCCGGCCGGAATTGTCGCGGCTGTGGCTGCGGACCTGGACGCCAGAATTGAGGAGTGTGTCAACCTTGACCTCGAACTCGAGAATGAAGTCCGAATATTCCTCAGTAGTGCACATAAAGCTGTTTGGGGTATCCGGAGTGGAAATACCCACCATCACGCCGTTTTCAACAATAAATTGTGCCTGACCACCTTTCTGAACAAAGCCGGTTAAATCAGTGCCGTTGAACAGAACATGCCAGTCTGACTGACGGCATCCTGTAAAATGAATTGTGAGGCTAAGTGCAATTGCGGATAGAAGAAGTTTGTGTTTCATTCGTTTATTTGATTATTATCTCATGGGTTAGATGAAACTTACAAGAAAAGATAGTCATATCCCACTGCGGGTAACTGCTCAGGTAAGTTTTGTTCTTTAAAATAATTCCTGTTTAATGCTGCGGGAACTTCCACGGTTCGTTGTAATAAGGCCTGATCAGGTTATTGGCGTCATCCTCGCCGAACCGGTTTGCCGCGTTGTTCCATGTCAGGGGTTTGCCGAGCCTGCATGAGACGTTGGCCAGATGAGTCATCTTCGCAACCCGGGCTCCTATCTCAACATCAGCGTTTGGCAGTTTGCGTGTGGTCATGCACTCAAGGAAGTTTGCCACGTGTGAAGCGAGGCCTCCTCCTGCCACAGCCTGACCCTCAATTTGCTCAGATTTCTTCTTAAGCGGTACTGCTTCCATGCGGGGCGCCGAATCCACCTCAGGTATCACCTCCCAGCCGTTGCGGTCGAGTACCAGGGTTCCGTTCTCTCCAATAAAGGCAAGTCCGTGCTCACGTCCGTACGGGCCGTCCTTGATACCGCAGGCATGGTCCCAGCTGATGGTGAAATCATCATATACATACGATGCCAGCAGGGTGTCGGGTGTCTCCATGGCATCCGTCGGGTAGGCAAACTTGCCTCCGGCAGTATAAACTGCTGTTGGCAGGTCAGCATTCATCCCCAGCAGGGCGTAGTCGAGCAGGTGCACACCCCAGTCAGACATCAGTCCTCCGGCATAGTCCCAGAAGTACCTGAAATTATAGTGGAAGCGGTTCGGGTTGAAGGGTCTGTGCCGGGCCGGACCGAGCCACATCTCATAGTCTACCCCTGCCGGCACCGGACCATCGGGCTGCACCGGGAGAGTCTTCTTCCAGATCATGTAGGCCCATACCTTCACCGTTCTTATCCGACCCAGTTTACCTGAATGGATGAATGCAACGGCATCCTGCCAGTGAGGGTCGCTCCTCTGCCACTGACCAGTCTGGACCACCCGTCCATACTTTCTCGCAGCCTTCACCATGGAGTCACACTCTGCGATGGAGTTGGCGAGCGGTTTCTCGCAGTAGACATCCTTGCCGGCTTCCATTGCAGCAATTGCCTGCAGGCAGTGCCAGTGGTCAGGGGTTGCTACAATCACCGCAT
>CALMRD010000267.1 GCA_937871625.1 uncultured Bacteroidales bacterium
GGTATCACGAAGCCAGTAAAAGACGTTCGTCCCTATATTTTTCCACGCAGGTCTAACCGGTGCGGATATATTCTTAAATTTGAAAGCATCAAGACCCATAAAGTGAAAAAACTGACTGAATTTGTGCTTATCCTTCTCCTGTTTGTCACCCTGCCATCAGCAGGTCAGGAGATCAATGATCTAATCAAAAAGGAAGTATCAGCCTCTCTGTCTGCAGCCGAACAGATGTACCGCGATCTGCATCAGAACCCGGAACTCTCGCTGCAGGAGTTCAGGACAGCTGCAAAGATGGCGCTGGCGCTGCAGAGCCTGGGCTTTGAGGTGACGACAGGTGTCGGCGGCAACGGGGTGGTGGGTGTACTCAGGAACGGTGACGGACCGGTTATCATGCTCAGGACTGATATGGATGCCCTGCCGGTGAAGGAGTCAACAGGAGTGCCATGGGCAAGCAAAGCCGTTGCCGCCGACAGCCAGGGAGCTGAGATTCCTGTGATGCATGCCTGCGGACACGACCTGCATATGACGGTATGGCACGGCACCCTTTCGACCCTTGTCGCATTGAAGAAGAGGTGGAGGGGCACAATAGTGGCAGTCGCTCAACCAGCCGAAGAGGTCAGCGGTGGATCGGAGAAGATGATTGATGACGGACTCTTTAAAAGGTTTCCGCTGCCGGATTATGCCCTCTGTTACCATGTAAACCCAGACCTGCCTGCCGGAACAATCGGATACTGCCCCGGAGCCATCTTCGCCGGCGTGACTTCAGTTGACATAAAGGTTTTTGGCATTGGCGGGCACGGTGCAATGCCTCATAAAACAATTGATCCTGTTGTACTCTCCGCAAAGATAATCCTCGACTACCAGACCATTGTGAGCCGTGAGATCAATCCCGTCTTACCTGCGGTGGTGACAGTAGGCTCAATACACGGTGGCACAAAACACAATATAATACCTGAGGAGGTGGACATGAAGCTTACAGTCAGGTTTTTCTCTGATGATGTATACCGGCAGATCATCGCAGCCCTGCGGCGCATTGCTGACGGTCAGGCCGTTGCGGCCGGCCTTAAGGAAGACCGGATGCCGGATATCTCCGTTGCCAGTGAATACACTCCGCCTGTGGAGAATGACCCCGCACTTGTGACGCGTGCCACAACCTCAATGGCTGACATTCTTGGAAATGAGAATGTCATCAGGGTTGAACCGGCAACCGTGGCAGAAGACTTCGGCATGTACGGCCGCACGCCGGAGAAGGTTAAGATAGCCCTCTTCTGGCTCGGGGGTGTCAACCCCGGAATATACCGGCAAAGCATCGAAGAAGGCACAATGCTTCCTGCACTTCACAGCAGCAATTTCTGCCCTGACTTTGTGCCGGCCTATACTACAGGAGTAACGGCGATGAGCAGGACATTGATAGACCTGCTTAAGCAGTAAACATTACAGCCCCAGCAAATCCATGATCCCGTTGATGAAAGTCAGCGGGTGTGCCGGGTTGCCCGGAACATAGAGGTCGATATGATGGCTGTCAATAAACCCGCGTTTCAGTGCCCCGCTCTCCGGGAACAAACCTCCGCTGATGGCGTCAGTACCGACAAGGATTATGATCTTGGGTGAAGGAACGGCATCATAGCATATCCCGAGGGCCACAGCCATATTTTCAGTCACAGGTCCTGTTATTACTATACCGTCAGCATGCCGCGGCGATGCAACAAACTCAATTCCATAGCGGCCAACATCAAAGTTTACATTACCTGCAGCACCCAGTTCCATCTCGCATGAGTTGTCTCCTCCTGCTGATACCTGCCTCAGTTTAAGCCCCCGTCTGAAGAGCTTTATCACCTCCGGCCGGACTGCCGGTTTAAAAATCCGGAGGGGACCCTCCTCTCCCGGCTTGATGATCAGATCCTCCCGGCGGGTTGCCGCTATCCGGTAGTCATTTGTAAATTTGATGGCACCCGGCAGCGCCAGGGCACATTCATTGCAGAAGGCACATCTGCCCAGGTCAATTGAGCCGTTTCTTCTGTCAACGGCGTTCACCGGGCATATTGTTGCAGCCTTTTCTGTCTCCGCAGCAGTAATACCGGTCGCGATGACCGGCCTGCCCCTGAAACGGGCGGCAACGGATTGTTTGCGCAGGTCGGGGATGTACTGCCTGCCGTGCTGAGATAATATCCTTATTTCCTTTAGCATGACTTTATCCGGATTATCTACAGGTCATGCCCGCAGTATGAAAGGTTAAAACTCTTATTGCAGACAGGGAAGTCTGAAATTTCCTGCTGGCGTACAGCAAGTGCCAGTGCCATCCAGTTATGCATCGACGGATCCTTGACTTTATAATGAATGATATTGCCATTACTGTCGGTTATCCCTGCATGGCATACCTCTCCCCTCCACGCCTCCGTGACTGACAAGGCAAAGCTGTTTGGCTTCAGCCTGTAATCATATACCGGCAGGCATACGCAGGTGTCCAGGCCTCGCCATGTTTCAATCAGACTGCGGGTGAGCTTCGCAGACTCCCGGACCTCCATAGCCCTGAGCATGCCCCGGGCTAAAACATCTCCTGTTTCCAGTACGACAGGTGTTATCTCCAGCTTCCTGTGATGCCGGAAAGGGTGTGTAATCCGTGTGTCGCGCAGCACTCCGCAACTGCGGGCAGCCATACCGACTGCTCCCGTACGGAGGGCCTGCTGCCTTGATACCGTTCCGATATCTTCAAACCGGCCCAAAACGCTAGGTAGCGAATAAATGCACTCTGTCACTCTGGCATACCGTCCTTCGACCTCCTTCAGTATCTTTAGAATCTCATCGGCTATCTCCTCATTCATTGGATAGTTGGATCCTCCCGGCCTTATCAGTCCTTTCCCAAATCTGTTTCCGCACCAGTATTGTGTGGTGTTGATAACCATTGTACGAAGGGCTTCGCAGGTGACCTGTCCCATCTGATATGCCACATCGGCACACAGTGCGGCAGTATCACCTATATGAACTGCGATACGTTCCATCTCAAGGGCAATGCACCTCTCCAGCTGTAACGCTTCAGACACATGAAGCCCGGCAAGCGATTCGACCAGCCGGGCATGTGCCAGACCGTGACCCACAACTGTATCACCGGCGATGTTTTCAGCCAGCAGGGATCTTTTTAATCCTCCACTTATCTCTGTAAATAGCTTTTCCACGCCCCTGTGCTGATATCCCAGCTGTATCTCCAGATGCAGAACCTTCTCCCCGTTACAGATGAACCGGAAATGACCAGGCTCAATTATCCCTGCATGTATGGGACCTACTCCAACCTCATGCAGCTCGTCACTCTCTATCTGATAAAACGGGTAGTTATCAGGTACACTGAGAGTGTCAGCTCTGTCATGCGGGTATCTCACCGGTTTAAGCCATGGGTGTCCTTCAAAAAGAACCCCATAGTTCTCATGTATCTCCCGCTCAAAGATATGGAGCGGAGGACAGGCCGGAGTCAATGATTTCAGGGGAGAACCGTTTCTCTCCATTACGTGACTGAATACCCTGATTCCGCCCGTTTCGTCACAGGCGATGCAGCAGATAAATCTTAGCCCGTCATCCTCATTCAGGCAATAATACGCCATGCAATGATTAGATTCATTTCCCAGAAGTCCGCTTACTTCATTGCAGAACAGTCCATAGTCAATAACAGGAATACTTACTAACCCCAGCGGGTCTGAACCGTTCTTCATCTCCTTGTAATTCTGTTCTTTCATATCTGGCATCAGGGTATCTGCTGAA
>CALMRD010000268.1 GCA_937871625.1 uncultured Bacteroidales bacterium
GCAACCCTTTGAAATCAATACATAAATAATTAACATTGTGCCTTATTTTTAAAAGAGATGAAATACCTTACCGATAGACAGGCCATCTGGCTTGTTCTGCTCAGAGTTGCCATAGGATGGCATTTTCTTTATGAAGGACTGGTAAAAGTCATTGACAGAAGCTGGTCTGCCAGAGTTTACCTGCTTGATTCCCAAGGGCCTTTCTCTACCCTGTTTCATTCCATGGCTTCAAATGACCGGATACTCTCCGTTATCGATTTCCTTAACGAGTGGGGACTCTTGCTCATCGGACTGGGCCTGGTACTGGGTATTCTGAGTCGATGGGCTTCATATGCGGGGATGGTGATGCTGATCTTCTACTACCTGTCTCATCCCCCCTTCCCCGGCATAACATACTCGATGCCTGCAGAGGGTAACTATTTCATTATAGACAAGGTTGCCATTGAGTTTTTTGCCCTGGGGGTACTGTCACTGTTTCCCACGGACCACTGGGCAGGGCTGGCACGGTTTTTCAGAGGAAAGGATCAAAACCATGAATAAAGAGAGAAAGAGCAAAGGGTCCGGTGGCAGGAAGATCTCCAGGCGTGATGTATTGAAGGGACTGGCTACCGTTCCCGTTGTCGGGGCTGTGGCCTATGGTGCCATAAGCAAATCTCACTATGAGCATAAGATCAACCGCCTCATATCGGAGGAACTGGGTATGTCTCCGGCAGAGCCTGATTACACCCTTCCACCTCCGGGCAGCAGGGAGATAAGGATCGGGATTATAGGCTTCGGCATAAGAGGCAAACAGCTGGTGCAGGCGCTTGGGTTCGTCCATCCCTCACTCATAGATGGCTGGAGAGCAGCTGCTGCCGCCGATGAGAATGACACCCGCTACAGTGATTTCATAGAGCAGCAGGCCCTGAACGTACGTATCACTGCCGTTTGCGATATCTTCGACACCTACGGTGAGATGGCGCGCGTAACGGCAGGCAACATAAACCGTGAAGGTACCGGAGGCAAGATTGCCGACATGCCCCGGCGCTACCCGGACTATCGCGATCTGATCGCCTCACCCGATGTCGATGCGGTCATCATAGCCACTCCTGACCACTGGCACGGGCCCATGACCATCGCAGCAGCAAGGGCAGGGAAGCATGTTTACTGTGAGAAGCCACTCACCTGGACCGTCGGGGAGACCTACGAGGTAAGAAAAGCGGTCAGGGAATCCGGCGTCGTCTTCCAGCTTGGTCACCAGGGACGTCAGACATCCTCCTACATCAAGGCCCGGGAGGCCCTGCAGAAAAATATGCTCGGGAAGGTTACCCTCGTGGAGGTTACCACCAACCGCAATGACCCCAACGGTGCATGGGTTTACCCCATACATGAGGATGCCAGCCCAGACACCATCGACTGGAAGCAGTTTATAGGACAGGCCCCGTGGCACGACTTCAGCCTTGAGAGATTCTTCCGCTGGAGATGCTGGTGGGATTACAGCACGGGACTGTCGGGCGATCTGCTGACCCATGAATATGATGCCATCAACCAGATCATGCAGCTGGGGATACCTCACTCAGCCATGTCAACAGGCGGGATCTATTACTTCAATGACGGGCGTACCGTACCCGATGTGTTGACAACGGTGTTTGAATTCCCGGACAGGAACATGTCGCTACTCTATTCTGCAACCCTGGCCAGCCAGATGTCCAGGGGCAAGCGTATCATGGGCCATGACGGATACATGGAGATAGGTGACACCATCACCATCTATCCTGACGCAATGTCAACGAGATATGCTGAACGGATAGCTGAGAAGGTAATAGAGCCAGGCAAGCCTGTCTACTCCTACTTCCCCGGCAAGAAGAGCGTTGATGCTGTCTCCTCTGCCACTGAAAGGTACTTTGCCGAGAGGGGACTGCTATACACTTATCTGGGCGGCAAGAGGGTAGACACTACTCATCTCCATCTCAGGGAGTGGCTTGAAGCCATCAGGAACAGCACTCAGCCGGGCTGTGATATAGACCAGGGATTCCAGGAGGCCATGACCGCCCATATGGGTACACTCTCATACAAGCACCATAAAAAGGTGTTCTGGGACGGGGAGAACGAAAAGATCATCGTATAGATCCCGGATTGTCGCGGCAGGCGGCACAACCTGACATTCATCTCATGTGCGATGCAGTGCCCCGGGTTGCGCCCCGGAGGTGTGAAACCCGGCTCGATCCGGCACGGTGTCAGAACTCTATTCCCTGAACCCTCAGGCTCTCAAGGTAGAGATCCAGATCCGGTGCGCCGGAGGTTAGCATCCTATCATACCACCGCCTTGCCGCCACCGTCCTGCCACTGTTGCGATCCAGGGTGACAAGGGTGGTGAAGAGCGCCCCCTCAATGCCGGTGTTGAGGCTGTCGGTCTCCATAAGCAACTGTTCAAAGATGCTGTATGCTGCAGCCTCCTCACCCCTGTCAACCAGAGAATAGGCCTCGTCAAGCCTTCTGTTGAGATCGCCGTCAGTAACCACACCCCTGAATGAGAGACAGCCTTCCCCACACTCCTCGATGATGGAAAACCAGGGCATCACACCTGTGGGCGGGAAGGTCATCGTTACCGTTACCTTTTCGCCTGGCTTGCTGAAACGGTGGGTGGCCGGGCAATAAGGCAGCCCCTTCAGGGCCGTGAGCTTCAACCTCGTGCCGTCAGGCCTGATGATATATGTCTTCCGGTCAATGCAAAACCAGGCGTTATCGATCTCACTGGTGATGCTCACCTGCACTTCGGTACTGCCCTCACTGAAGCTTACCCTGACCAGCTCGGCGCTACGCGGAGACTTAAGCCCGTAATTGGGATTCAGAACGGTCTGTGATGCCGCAGCAACAGTGAGGAGCGAAAAGGCAACAAAAAGAAGTATCTGTTTCATCTGTAGTGATCTGCTTCAGTATCTGCTGTAAAGTTAATGATTTACAGCAAAAGAGATTTTAAATCCTGCAGAACCCGGATTATCCCGACAGGTTGTTTGGTTTGTAACATATTTGTAACAATTTTGTAACCTGAATGTGATCTGTGCCGGCGAAATTTGCCCTCTTGAATTACCTGACTCTAAACTGGTCAGATAAGAAAGCCCGCAGGGATCTGAAGAATGTCCTGAAAATCACATAATGACGAACGATAGGAGAAGAATACTAGCTGTGGACGATGAGGAGGACATCCTCGAGATACTTTCGTTCAACCTCTCCGGTGAAGGGTACAAGGTTGACACATGCATCTCTGCCGAGGAGGCATTGCGAAAAGACCTCTCCGGCTACGACCTCTTTCTTCTTGACGTTATGATGGGCCCGATATCCGGCTTCAGGCTTGCTGAAAAGATCAGGAAGGAGCTGGCACTTACCACCCCTGTCATTTTCCTCACCGCCAGGGATTCGGAGAACGACAGGATCACGGGATTCAATCTCGGCGCTGACGACTATCTTGCCAAACCGTTCAGCATCAGGGAGCTGAGTGCCAGGGTGAAGGCTATCCTGCGCAGGTCGTCACCTGAACAGGTGACCATGGAGACTGTCGCCGGGGACTTTACCGTTGATACGGCCAACAAGCTGATATATTCAGAAGGTGTTCCTCTCGAGCTTACCAGGAAAGAGTATGAGATTCTTGCCCTCTTCATCTGCAATGCCGGCAAAATATTTTCGAGGAATGATATTCTTTCAAAGGTGTGGGGCGATGAAGTCATCGTCACTGACCGTACTGTGGATGTCACCATTGCCCGTATCAGGAAGAAGATGGGTGAAAAGGGCAACATGATCAAGAATAAATCGGGGTACGGTTACTATTTCGGTGACTGAAAACAAAACCGCATGAGCGAGAGCAAGAGTTACCGGCACCGGCTGTTCCTGTACTATTTCAGCATCTTCCTTCTTTTTACCATAGCTGTCCTCGCCTTTCAGTACCACCGCGAAAAGAAGATCAGGATCGATGCTCTTGACAACCGGCTGAATGATATGGCGCAGCTTGTTGACAACTATGTGAGGGACCGTTCGCTGGCTGAGAGCGGTAATTTTCTGTTGATCGACTCCATCCTCAACCTCATACCGATACCTGATCTTCGCATAACCCTGATTGCTGTTGACGGCAGGGTGCTGTACGACAGCTCCGTGGAAGACTGGTCAGTCATGGACAACCACCTCGATAGGCCCGAGGTGAGCAAGTCGCTCAATGCACCCTACGGAACCGTCATCCGGAATTCCGATTCGACGGGAAAGAGCTACTACTACCTTTCAAAGTTCTTCGGCGATTACTACATCAGGCTTGCCGAGGAGTACAACCTACGGATCAGGGGGTTCCTCAAGCTTGAGACAGGCTTTCTGACCTTCATAATCGTGATTTTCATTGCTATATGGGCTCTCCTGCTGCTGGTGACGGGTCGCATGAGCAGGGGAATAACCATGCTGCGCGATTTCGCCGCCAGGGTAAGACGGGGAGAAGGCAATGACCCCACCGTCGTCTTCCCGAAGAATGAGATAGGCGAGACCGGCAAGGAGATTGTCAGGATATACAACAACCTTGCAAGAAACACAGCAGAGCTTGAGCTGCAGAAGGAGAAGCTCTTCAGGCATCTTGACGTGCTGAACGAGGGCGTGGCTTTCTTCTCTGCCGACAGGACTCTGACTCTCTCCAACAGTCACTTCATGGAGTTCCTCAATGCCATCACCGGTGATGATTCCATCAAGCCTGAGGCATTCCTCAACCATCACATCTTTGCAGGTATACGCTCATTCCTTGAGGAGCATCAGAGGGATGCAGCAAAGAGGTCCGACACCCCCTCAACGGAGCTTCGCATCGAGAAGTCCGGACGATATTTCGGCATAAGGTGCATACTTTTCAACGATGACAGCTTCGAGATACTGCTGACAGACATCACCCGCACCGAGCACAGCAAGACCATGAGGCAGCAGATGACATCCAACATAGCCCATGAGCTCAAGACACCCATCTCCTCCGTCAGGGGTTACCTTGAAACACTGATGGTCAATGATGACCTGAGTGAGGAGAAGAAAAGGTATTTTCTTGAGAAGGCTATGGCACAGTCGACACGCCTCACAGACCTGATAACCGACATAGTCACACTCAACAAGCTTGACGAGACTGGAGGCAGCTTTACCTTTGAGAAGGTCGACCTGGGAGAGGTGATCAAAGATGTGCATGACATCCTCCTGACGGCTATCAACAAGAAGAACATCACTGTCGAGGTTGACATCCCCGCCGGCACCGTCATCAACGCCAACAGGTCGTTAATCGTCTCCCTCTTCCAGAACCTGATGGAGAACGCCGTCTCCTATGCCGGTGAAAACATCACCATCACTGTCAGGAGTATCCGTGCCGACCAGGGTTACCGCACCATCTCCTTCGCTGACAATGGGATCGGCATTCCGCCGGAGCACCAGCCGCGTATCTTCGAGCGATTCTACAGGATCGACGACGGCCGCTCGCGCAAGAGCGGCGGCACCGGACTGGGACTATCGATTGTCAAGAACGCGGTACTGCTTCACAGGGGAGAGATATCTGTCAGGACCCGATCCGGCGGAGGCACCGAATTCATCATCACCCTGCCGGAATAGGTTTTCTGCCACTACAGGGAACCGGGGTATCCGTTGTTCAGTCGATGCTGCTTTACCGGCAGCGCCGTACTGTAGAAGCCATGCTTATCTGCCATTGAGTATGGGGTACCAGTGGTTAACCCGATGCTGCAGTACTGGCAAAACCGTACTGCAACCGCCATACTTGTCTGTCATTGAGAATTGTGAATGTTAAACATATTTTCCTTACCCGTCATCTTGCCGGAAATAGCTATTTTTGAGACAGCACTGAAATAATAAAGAACAGCACTCAATGAAAAGGTCAATAATTGTATTGCTTGTAATTGCTTTTGCTGCCACGGCGGCGATCAGCCAGAAATCCCTGAAGGATATTGAAGGCACCTGGGTGGGCACGCTCAGCATTCCTGCAGGCGACCTGCGGCTTGTGTTCCATTTCGAGATGACCGAAGCAGACACAATCAAGGGCACGCTTGACTCACCCGACCAGGGGGCAATGGGAATCCCCATGGGCAGCATCACCTTCGAGGGTGATACTCTTATTGCCCGGGCCCCTATGATAAGGGGTGAATACAGGGGAGTGCCCGTGGGCGACACACTCATCACCGGCAGGCTGATCCAGATGGGAGCCGTCTTAGATCTCAACGTCAGGCGGGAGGCCGCCCCGGTAGTTGCATACAGCCGTCCGCAGACACCCGAGCCCCCCTACCCCTACACAGAGGAGGAGGTCACCTTCCGCAATGCCGTTGAAAACTTCGATCTGGCAGGCACACTGACACTGCCGGAAGGCGAAGGGCCCTTCCCGGCAGTGGTTCTCATTACAGGCTCGGGAGCACAGGACCGTGATGAAAGTATCTTCTACCACAAACCGTTCCACGTCATCGCCGACCATCTGACGCGTAACGGCATCGCCGTGCTCAGGTATGATGACAGGGGCATCGGCAAGTCGAAGGGAAGAATGAACAATGCAACCACAATGACCCTCGCCGACGATGCTGAGGCAGCATTGACATACCTGCTGCAGCGCCCGGAGATCGACCACCGTAAGATAGGTCTGGCAGGGCACAGCGAAGGAGGAATGATAGCCCCGATAGTGGCATCGCGCAACAGCAACATAGCCTTCATTGTATCACTTGCGGGACCCGGTGTGCGCGGATCGGAGATTATGCTGAGACAGGCGCGCGACATATATGCGGCCTCAGGTATGGAACAGTCTGAGATCGAGCAGACCGTCGCCATAAACAGCCACCTTTTCAAAATGGCCGTGGAGGAACCCGACCAGCGTAAGTTTGCCAAGGATGCCATGGCGTGGTATGGCAGTGAGCTGGATAAACAGGGGCTGGGGCCCGACCAGCGGAAGGAGAAGATGGCAGCCTTCACACAGGGACTGGTCTCTGTCAACAACCCATGGATGAGATACTTCATTGAGGCTGACCCGGCTCCGTTCTGGTCAGAGGTCAGATGCCCGGTGCTGGCTCTCAACGGGGAGAAGGATCTGCAGGTCAACTATGAGCAGAACCTGCCGGCAATAAAGAAGGCTCTGAAAAAGGGTGGCAACCGCAAGGTGAGGACGATAGCCATGCCCGGCCTTAACCATCTCTTCCAGCATGCTGAGACAGGCTCACCTGAGGAGTATATCAAAATCGAAGAGACCTTTGCATCTGAGGCACTGGAGATCATGACCTCCTGGATCAAAAAGACGATGAAGATGAAATAATGTCTAAAGTCCGTAAAGTCGAAAATCTGTAAAGTCCTTAAAGTCTGTAAAGTCCTTAAAGTCGGTTATTCTATTAACCTATGTTACTTGTAATCAAATTCTTAA
>CALMRD010000269.1 GCA_937871625.1 uncultured Bacteroidales bacterium
CAGCTTCCAGGGCTCCCGGTAGTCGTAGTGCAGCCTCTTCGCTGCAGCACCATCGACGTCATCCACAAAGGTCTCCGTAGCCGGATCCCACTTCACTGTCCGCATCAGGTCAACGGCTATGTTTCCCAGCGTACATACCGTGCAGCTGCTGTGCCCGGTCTCTACAGGCACAACAGGGTCCTTACGCTGCCTTACCGCCTCGATGAAATTGATCTGATGCGGTATCTTCGTCTCATAGGGGCCCTCATCAGCGCCTGCTAATGGCGGGGCAGGTATCAGCTCAGGGTCAGATGAGGCGAAGTGTTCCCTGGAGATCTCCAGCCACCCCCTGTCACCCCAGAACTTGACACCCTTGGTCAGTTTTTCGTTGAATGGCTCTGATGTCATAACCACGCCGCTGGCATATTTCCAGGAAATGAACTCTGTGCCGTCACCGATAGGTGATACCTCCACCGGCCCGCTGCCGTCCATGCCGAGTCCCCACTGTGCAACGTCGAACATATGTGCACCCCAGTCGGTGGTAAATCCGCCGCCCATCTCCTTGTACCATCTCCATCCTGCCCAGAACTTCTCATCCTCGGGGGGATCAAGAGATATCGGCGGATTGAGCTCGTTATTGAAGTGGATTGTCTCAGGCAGCGGCCCCAGCCACAGGTCCCAGTTAAGGTCTGCCGGAACCGTCTCCGGCGGCAGGTTGTAGGGTACCGGCGGAGCTCCGACGAACGCATTGATCTTTGAGATGGTGCCCAGGGCACCCGTCTGCACCAGGTTGACTGCATGGCGGAAGTTGGGATCGGAACGCTGCTGGCTGCCCAGCCCGAAGATGCGACCGGTCTCACGGACGGTCTTCTTAAGCTGCTGACCTTCGTAAATAGTCAGCGTCATGGGTTTCTCCAGGTAAACGTCCTTGCCTGCCTTCAGGGCTGCAATGGCTATCATGGCATGTGCATGATCCGGCACTGCAATGACAACGGCATCAATATCCTTTCGTGCCAGCAGGTCTTCATACTTTTCATACGTCGTCGCCTTGATCTTTCTGTCTGCCTTTGCATAGAATTCATTCACCCTGTTCTCGAAACGGGTTCGCTTGATGCCGTACACATCGCACCCGGCAAGCACCTCGACTCCCGGAATCTGAATAAATCCGTCCAGGAGAAACATTGCCTGCCTGCCCATGCCGATGAACCCCAGTCTGACAAGCCCGGGATCTTTCCTGCCCTTGCATGATCCGGCAATTGACGGTATAATAATTACCCCGGTCATCCCAAGGGCTGTGCTGCCAAGAAATTCCCTTCTGGTCAGCGATTTGGTCTTTCTGTTCATATCTTGGGTTTTATATTAGGTTCTACATTGCGGGTTCAGGGTACGATGACCGTCAGAATGTAAATATATATTACTTATTCTTTGCAGCACCTCTTTCACTTTCTTAACTTTCGCAGGCAAAAGAAACCATCGGCCCTGATCATGGCTGACCTTGTCAGATACCCACAATAAATCAGCATTGTATAAGAAGGAGCATACAAATTTATTTGATCATTATTTATAAAGTAAGTTCCTTTAGATCATTAAAAAATAAATGTGTAATCCAATGAAAAAGGGGATCATATTTTTCTCAGTGATGGCCGTGGCAATTTCTGTCTCATGCAATGAACCGGCACAGCCGGAGCTTAAAGACAGGCGGGTCCTCATAGTCTTCGGCGGATGGGATGGCCATGAGCCGGGCAGATATGTCGGAATCCTGCTTCCGTGGCTCACCTCGGAAGGCGCCATGGTAGACACGACATCATCACTCGAGATATATACTGACAGTGCGTACATGACTAGCGTCGACCTGATCATACAGGCCTTTACCATGTCACAGATAACCCCTCAGCAGGAGGAGGGACTGCTGAGGGCCGTGAGAGAAGGAGCGGGCCTGGCCGGATGGCACGGCGGACTGGCAGATTCATTCAGGAACAATCCAGACTACCAGTACATGGTGGGAGGGCAGTGGGTAGCCCACCCGGGCGGAGTCATCGACTATACGGTCAACATTACAATCCATGATGACCCCGTCACCGCCGGCCTGGATGACTTCAGGATGCACAGCGAGCAGTACTACATGCATGTCGACCCGAACGTTAAGGTGCTGGCCACCACCACCTTCTCCGGCGAACACGATTACTGGTCAGAGGGTTGCACCATGCCGGTCGTGTGGAAGAAGATGTACGGCCGGGGCAGGGTCTTCTATTCAGCTCTCGGTCACGTGGCCGCAGATATGGATGTGCCTGAAGCCCTGGAGATATTAAGGAGGGGTATCAGATGGAGCGCTCAGAGCAGGCACGAATCTACGGATGAATGGATTTCCCCGGTTTACTGACACCGCCTCTTCCACCGGTTAAAACGGACACTGACACTGTTATATGATAGCATAATTAGTTTACGACCTGTCATATCGAATCCCGGATAAGTCCTCTAATCCCTTATTAACTTGCTTACCGCTAAGCATTACATTGCACCAATCACCTGATCTCCGGGTTCCTAAAATTTTTCCCCTTTCTTGCATTGTGTCCTGAAAAATGTTATAATTTTGGTATGTCATAGTTGTTTTACAATGTCTGTATAGTCTCAACTTTCCCTTAACATGAAAAGGATTCTGCTCCTGGCCCTTATCCTGACGGGTACTGTTTTCCCTGCATTCCCGCAGGATCAGATCATCACCCGCAACAATGATACCATTGAATGTAAGATCACAAGGGTGACCCGCAATGAAATCCTGTTTGAGATTGACACTAAAGGAGTCATCTCTTCGGGAAAAATACCCTTCACCGAAGTAGTGAGCTACTCAGTTACCTCCCCACCATCCGACAGCAGAAAACCTGCCAGCCTGCCCGGTGCACAGAGACCTGCCAGCCCAGTTGCCGGCCCCTCTCCGCGGCTGCGGCTGAGTCTGAACGGAGGAGCAGGGTATATATTCAGCAGCTCGGAGAAAGCTGAAGAGAGCATGGCGGCCTGGGGGATAGCAGAGGACGATGCCGGAGCATATTATAATGATCTTAAACTTGGCATCTACGGTAGCGGTGACATTACGTTTATGGTTACACCGAGGATCGGCACAGGACTACGCTATAAATTCTTCTACACAGATGCAGGCGTCGAAGGCTTCTTTGACCCTGACGACGGGATATACCTGATGTATGGGACTTACAGTGAGCATATCTACGTCAATTTTGCAGGTGTTTCCTTATTCTACACTGAACCGCTGGGCAGAAGTCAGAAATTGAGTCTCTATGCTTCATGGGCGGCAGGGTTGACCCTTTACAGGAACGAAGCCGAAACGTTCCAGGGAAATCTTCTTATCACCGGTAACTCTTTGGGGATGGATGGGTCACTGGGTCTTGAATACCGCATTACCCCCTCCATGGCTCTGGGTGCCGAACTGTCAGCCTTCAACTCCCTGCTCAGGAAGGTCGAGGTGACAGACGGATCAAACACCGAAACTCTTGAGCTTGAGGAGGATAATATTGAAAACCTCTCACGGTTCGAGCTTTCTTTGGGAGTCAGATTTTACCTGTGGAACAGATGAAAAGAGCAGCATTATATCTAGCATCCGGGATCATCCTTCTTGCAGGTATCTCCTGCAGTAACAAGTTCCTGGAAGAAAATGAGGTCGATCTTTTTGGTATCGCTGATACCCTATTCCTGACCAGCAATGATGAAACTGTTCAGGCCACCCTTCAAACCTCACTGGGTGATCACGATTTCACGATCTACATGCAGCCAAAGTTCCTGTCATTCAATTCCATGCACGGAAAAATACAGAACGGATCCATCTCCCTCGATCTCACCGTACTTCATGAAAACACAGATGCCTGGCAACCGTTTTTCTACGCAGTGGTATTGCTTGATGTGGAGGATGTGGGTCTTGTCGGTATCAACGTAGTCTATACCAATTACAGAAACGTCTCCCTGTACTGTTCCCCGACCTCTCTTACCTTTACCTCTCCGGACTCTCTGGAATTCATCCTGTCTAATAACGGCTACGGTTTGCTGACCTGGCAGATAACCGCAATTCCCGAATGGCTTGCTGTTTCCCGGAGTGAAGGAACGATCCTTCCAGGCAGCTACCAGCCTGTCACAGTCAGTGTCCTGCCCCATATGGTGACCTCCGGGCAGGCCTACAGCGGTTCAATAAAGATAGGCAACAATTCCGGCTCCGGCTATTACACGCTGCCGGTCTCTATAACAGAGTCAGCCATCCCTCCTGCTGATGCTGATCAGATAACCAGCCTGCTTACCGACGCCGAATATCACCACAATTCGGGGATAATGGCCATCTGTACAAAATCCCCCAACCAACTCATCCTGTTGAACACTGCCACTCAGCACTCAGACACGATACCTCTTCAGAAGACTCCAAATTGCATCAGTTTCTCCGAGGACGGGCAGAAAGCAGTCATCGGGTATTCGGTGGCATCGGTAGGTTATTTTGATGTCGGCAGTCGGGTTATTACAGAAGAATATAATATTGACTGCGTCCCGTATGATATTGTGCTCGGTGATAATGAATGGTGCTATATAACACCCACGGAAGATCAATGGGAGCAGCTGCGCAGTCTGAACCTCAGCACCGGGGAACTGTTCGTAAATTCGTCGGTATCACAGATCTATGAAAAGACCATCATTAAAAAGATCCCCGGCAAACCACTTATGGCCGGGACACAGACAGCATTGAGTCCTTCCGGACTGCTGCTGTTTGATCTGTCTGCCGGAAAGGCTTCCGATCTGTTTACACGTTATCATGAATCAATAGACCGTTTCTGGATTTCAAAAGACACTGCCCGGCTCTATGCAGCATACGGTAATGTGTACCTTATACCCGAATATGACGGCGAGTTCCATTCCACCGCACCCCCTGTGTATGGAAACATAGGCGCTGAACTGTTTTCCATCAGTGCTCTCGATGACTGCCTGACCCTCAACAGTGTCTTTGCCGGTACGGCCAACATTCATTATCAGACCGGCACCTCTGCCCAGATATATCAGTTCAACGCGACAAACCTCAATAAAACGGCTGCATACACTGTGAAGCCCGTATGGTTGAATATATCGGGCAGCACATCACTGTACTACACCTTCCCCCGCTTCCTTTTCGTCAACAACGAGGGTACTGTCATGTATGTCCTGAAGAGCCCGAGGATCGACTACGGAATTGAAGGATGGTTCATGGAGACCATAGATCTGTAGAATTCAGCGCAAAACAGAGAGAAAAAGCCGGGCACCTGTACTGCAGGAATGGTTATTCATGCAGGGAAGTCCCACCCCGCAAACTGGCTCCAACCCTATCCCGACCTGCCAGCCCGGAACTTAACGCTCGGCCCTATGCGGGCTTGCTCCGATCTAAAAAATGTATATTAGGCATTCTTAATTAATTACCCCAGCGGTTCATAATCTTTGATTTTAGTATCTTTACGACTAAAGCATGGTGAAAGTGAAACACTCACCCCTGTTTATAATGCTTATTAAAATGGCATGCTCTTCTCCTCAGCCACCACGCAAATGAAACTCACCACTAACGCATCATGAATAAAAACCGTTCTTTTTCAGTCACCGTGCTGATCCTCTGCACCCTCTTCCTCTCTCTCCAGCCTGCACAGGCACAGCTCTCCCCGCTGCAGCCCGAAAAATATTTCGGATTTATGCCCGGCTCAGACTACAACCTGTTTACTTACGAGGAACTGACAGACTATCTCATGAAGCTTGACAAAGCCTCCCCCATGGTCGCCATAGAAGAGATAGGAGTGAGTCCGATGGGCAGAAAGATGTATATAGTATTCATCTCCTCAGAGAAAAACATTGAAAACCTGCCAAAGTTTCAGGAGATTAACCGGGAGCTGGCTCTCAATCCTGACCTCCCCGAAGAACGCAGGAAGGATCTAATCACTGACGGCAAAGTCTTCTTCCTTGCCACCCTCTCGATGCACTCGACAGAGGTGGCTCCTTCACAGGCCGCACCACTGATTGCATGGCAGATGGTCACCTCATCCGATCCCCTGGTAAAAAAATACCTTGATGATGTGGTCTACATGATGGTTCCATGCCATAATCCTGACGGGATGGACCTCGTCGTTGAGAACTATAAAAAATACAGGGGCACACAGTACGACGGTGCCTCACTGCCACAGGTCTATCACAAGTATGTGGGTCACGACAATAACCGTGATTTTATCAGCCTGACCCAGGAGGACACCAGGGCTATTGCACGCATATACAACCTCCACTGGTTTCCGCAGGTGATGGTTGAGAAGCACCAGATGGGCTCGACGGGCATCCGCTACTACGTGCCGCCCGCACATGATCCCATTGCCCAGAATGTTGACGGCGAGCTCTGGTCGTGGACCGGGGTCTTCGGCACCAACATGCTGCGTGACCTCACCGGGGCCGGCCTGACAGGCGTAGGTCAGAAGACCATTTTCGACATGTACTGGCCCGGCTCCACCGAGACATGTATCTGGAAAAACGTCATCGGCATGCTCACTGAAGCCGCCAGCGTACAGGTGGCTTCACCACTTTATATCGAACCCAATGAGCTGCAGGCCAGTGGCAAGGGGCTCTCTGAGTATGACAAGAGTATCAATTTCCCCGTGCCCTGGCCGGGAGGGTGGTGGCGTCTGGGCGACATCGTCAGGCTCGAGATCGAATCGACCTTCTCCATCCTCAAGACCGCCTCACTGCACCGCAGCGATATCCTCCGCTTCAGGAACGATATCTGCCGCAGGGAGGTGGAACGCGGTCGCACTGAAGCACCATTCTACTACGTGGTGCCGGCCGTACAGGCCGACCAGAGCGAGCTCATCCGCTTCGTCAACCTGATGCGGGAGCACGGCGTGAACGGATACCGGCTTACGGCTGACTATACCCTTAACGGTGTTAATCTAAAGGCCGGCGACTTTGTCTACCCGCTGGCACAACCTTTCCGCTCTTTTGTCAAAGAGGTGATGGAGAGCCAGGAGTTCCCTGTAAGACACTACTCCCCCGGCGGTGAGGTGATAAGACCTTACGACGTGACCAGCTGGTCACTGCCGCTGCACAGGGGACTGACATCATATGAGATCACCACGCGTGATCAGGCATTTGAAGGCAAAATCGCTCTCATTGAAGAAGATTATGCGCCTATTGAGGGCTCTCTCAGGCTGCCCGCCATCTTCCCGGCAACCAGTAACGGAAGCTTCATGGCTGCCTTCATGGCCGCTCAGAAGGGGATGAAGGTAAGCCGTCTTGAGAGTGAGATAACAATTGAAGGCAAGGTGCTTGGAAAAGGCAGCTTCGTTATCAGCGGCGGTGATGCAACAACCCTTGGAGCCATCGCAAAAGAGGCGTGCACGGAACCGGTTAATGCGGGTGGGACAGGCAAATTGCCGGCTTCAGAGGTAAAGATACCGAAGATTGCCCTCGTTGAGACATACTTCAGCGACATGGATGCCGGATGGACACGGTATCTTTTTGACACTTACAAAATCCCGTACAGGGTTATCCGACCCGGTGAATTTGCCGACGCAGACCTCGGAAAAGAGTTCGACATAATCATCTTCCCCAACTCCCCGAAGAACATGCTCATGAACGGCAAGCCAGGCTCAGAAGGTGGTGCATACATGAGTAGCTACCACCCTGATTATCAGAAGGGAATGGACAAAAAGGGAATGGAAAAGCTGTTGCTCTTCATCAACAACGGCGGCAGGGTCATCGCATGGGGACAGTCAACTGATCTCTTCTCAGGTCTTCTGGAGATGACTGTTGACGGCACCACCGAGGAGTTCACCCTGCCCTTTGCCAACAATGCTGACCAGGCAAGGAGGGAGGGCCTCAGCATCCCCGGCGCCCTGGTGCGCCTTGAGCTGAAGGAGGATCACCCGCTCACTTACGGCATGCCATCATCAGCTGGCGTCTTCTACAGGGGTAATCCCCTCTTCAGAACCACCGTTCCGCGCTTTGACATGGACCGCAGGGTCATCGGACATTTTCCCGAAAAGGAGATACTTATGAGCGGCTACTGCGAGAAGGAGGAGCTGCTGGCCGGCGCTCCGGCAATGGTATGGATCAAAAAAGGCAGGGGCCAGCTTGTCCTCTACAGTTTTAACCCGCAGTTCAGGGCCTC
>CALMRD010000270.1 GCA_937871625.1 uncultured Bacteroidales bacterium
GTTCATAAGGCAATCCGAAAAACCTCGTCATCTCAAAGATCACCCATCCTCTTAGGAAACGTGCCTCTCCTTCAACCATATCACGATCTCCTTCATCAAGAATGGCAAGTGTCTCAGGATCCAGAAGAGTGTTGCATGTATTCACAAGCTTATAAGCCTGGACCCATGTGTTTTCAACGTAAGCGTTGGTAACAGTTGCCTTCTTATCGATGAATTCTCCAGGCTCTTCATAGGTTCCCAGGAAAAGCATGTCACCGGTAGATGCATAGAGTTCACTTATCTCATTGAACCCGGTTCCGAATATGGATGAACTCCTGGCATCAAGATATGCACCTACGAGGGTTGCCTTGATATTTTCAGGTGTTGTAAGTGCAACAGCTGCATCGATAGACTGCTTAGGCATCAGTTCAAGCTTCTCGGTACATGAGAAGAGCAGAGTGAACATCGGAACCAGCAGTAACAATTTTTTGGTATTGGAAATTATATTTTTCATGATCATTGCTGTTTGGAGTTAGAATGAAAGATTTATACCGACAGTATAAGTCCTTGCCTGTGGGGCAGTGTAGAAATCGTATCCCTGTATGATATTGGTGTTCTGGGTAGTACGGCCGACGCCGGTGTAGTTTACCTCGGGGTCCCATCCCTTGTACCTGGTAAACGTATAGAGGTTCTGGACGCCTGCGTACAGCCTGACGGATGACATCTTCATCCGGGTGGTAAGAGCCTTTGGCAGGTTGTATCCGAAATTGATGCTTCTTATTCTTATATAAGAGGCATCAGACAGGTACCTGCTTGTGGTTTTGTTTCCATTGCCCTCACCCAGACGTGCCTGAGGTACATCAGTGATATCGCCCGGATTCTGCCATCTGTTCATCTGGTCTACTGTCTGGTTGTCCCACCAGTCACCGTTGGCAGACTGGTAGATGCCGGCACCGTTGTAAACCTTATTGCCGTAGACAAAGCTTATCAGGGCATTCAGATCAAAACCCTTATATTCAAAGTAGTTGTTAAATCCACCGGTGAAGTCAGGGTTGGGTGATCCTACTATCTGAGGTTCAGCAAGGTTGAAGTTATTTGTTGTTTCATTATCGTCCGGACCCAGATAATAAAGTGCATCACCGTTGTCAGGATCAACTCCGGCGTATTTTACGAGTTTGAAAACCCCGATGGGCTGTCCCTCTATTACGTAGTTTATTCCATTGGGTGTTATCTCCGGACCATTTATATCAATGATCTTGTTCCTGTTGAAGGCCATGTTGAAATCAGTTGTCCAGACAAATTCACCTGAAAGATTATTTGAGTGAATCATGAATTCAAGGCCCTTGTTTTCAAGTTCTCCGACGTTGCTCCAAACGCCTGTGAATCCGGAGGTCGACGGAAGAGTACGATATAGGAGCAGATCAGTTGTCTTCTTATGGTAATAGTCGATTTCGCCGGTTACCCTGTTCTTGAAAAACCCAAAGTCAAGACCGATGTCTGCCTGCGCCGTGTTTTCCCAGCCAAGCTCCCGGCTCTGAAGCTGTGTTGCCTCAAGGCCGTTTCTGCCGGCATAATTCACTCCGGTGTAGAGGGCCAGATGAGCATAGTCAGGTATACCGGAGTTACCCGTCAATCCGTAACTGGCTCTTACTTTCAGATAGCTGAGAACGTCCTTGATTCCTGACATGAAATCTTCCTGTGTCAGAATCCATCCTGCCGATGCGGCAGGGAAGAACCCGAAGCGATTGTCAATACCGAATCTCGATGAACCGTCAATGCGACCGCTGAGAGTGAAAAAATACTTCTCATTGATTTTGTAATTTGAACGCGCAAAATATGAGAGATATGAGTTGGCATTTTCAAAGCTTGTGAAGACAGTTGCTTCGGCAGCATTTTCAATATTCTGAAAATCATCAGTGGGGAAACCCTTGGCCTGGATATTTGATCCTGTGGTATTTGACTCCTGGTATGACATACCACCAACGATGTTTATATGGTGAACGCCGAAGGTTTTAACATATGTCAGGTAGTTCTCCCAGTTATAGTTCACAACCCTTACCGAGCGGTTCTGTGCTTCACCGGCGGGACCGCCGGAGATCGTCAGGCGACCCCAGTAATTTTTCTCTCTCAGGTCCATTATATCGGTTCCGAATTCACTTTTGAAAGAGAGGTCTTTCAAAATGTTATATGAAGCGTAGAAATTTGCGAGGCTCCTGAAGGAGGTCTGATTGTTGGAACCATCCCGCAATGATATGAGGCCGTTATAATAGATTGTGTTGGTGTTATACTCACCCGTTTCAGGGTCAATTACGGGAGTGAGAGGAGACTGCGCTACCAGCTGCAGTGGAGTCGCATAGGCATTATCATTTTCAACCCTCAGCATCTCGGTTCGGATAAGATTCATCTGAACACCGAAGCTGAGTTTTTCTGTTGCTTTCTGATCCAGATTTAACCTGCCGCTCATCTTTTTCATACTGTTACCCCTCAGGATGCCTTTTGTGTCATCATAACTTACTCCCGAATAAAAAGTAGTATTGCCGCTTCCACCTGAAGCAGACAGGTTGACCCTGTTAACTGATCCCTTCTGAAAGGCTTCCTTCTGCCAGTCGGCATCATATCCGTCGTCCCACAGCGGACCGATAAAGTATTCCCAGAATTCATCCTTGGGCAACCAGTCCCAAACTAATCCGTCGACTGTTATATAGTCAATTGCTTCGTTAAACAGCTCAAGGTACTGGTCTGCATTCAGCCAGTCGATAAGGTGGCTGGGCTCACTTATGCCTGTAGTATACTGAAGATCAAATTTTGTCTCTCCTGTCTTTCCCCTCTTCGTAGTAATAATTACGACGCCGTTCGATGCCCTGGAACCATAAATTGCAGCTGCTGAGGCATCTTTCAGGATCTGGATCGATTCCACGTCGGTCATTGCCAGGTCAGCAAGGGGGCTTGTGGGCTGGTTGTCTTCGTTCGAGAGGTTTTCAGTAGTGATGGGCACACCGTCGACGACATAAAGCGGTTGGTTATTTGCCGACACTGATGATGATCCCCTGATCCTCATCTTGATAGTCTCTCCAAGCTTGCCGCTCGCCTGTTCGATAAAGACACCCGAGGTCTTACCCTGTATGGCTGATTCGAAGCTGGCGGTTGGCATTTCTGCGATGCCCCTGGTCTCGACCTTTGTGATGGCCCCGGTCAGCTCACGCTTGATGGCTGACCCGTAACCAATTACGACAATCTCATCAAGGCCCACATTGTCGTATTCAAACTCCACGTTAATCACGCTGCCATCACCA
>CALMRD010000271.1 GCA_937871625.1 uncultured Bacteroidales bacterium
TGACCGGTGATGTATGCCCGTGGCTGGCATACGGTTCAACTTGCTCCCAGGCCGGCCGGTAAGATGTCTTTAATGTTTCTTCAGTTCGCGCAGCGCATCCTTTGTAGCTTCGAGATTATCAACAATTGTCTGTCCGACTGGTGCTTCAGAATTGTTGACATTGAATCCCGTAAAAATGTTGTTCGAACCTAAATCGATCACCTTGTCTGCAATGTTTCCTCCAACAAACGTCCAGTTTATCCCACTTGGAGTCAAATATGCAACAGCGGTTCCAAATTCTGCGGTGGAGAAATTATTACCCAGCACAAGTCCTCCCTGGCTCCAGTTGACCAGATAGAAACCTAAATCACCGGGGCCGCTGAACTTGTTGTTTCGTATCACTAATCCCTTGGTGTAAAAACTGATTATATCCCACTCGTAGCCATCTGTCATATTGAACTGGTTGTTTTTGACCTGGTAGACTGTGGCAGGCTCCTCAGGATAATAATTTGAGCGTATGTTGCGAAGCCATAGTGCATACTCAGAATGATTCATGTTGAAGATGTTATCCTGGACATTGAAGACCATTGCCTTTTCCGGCATACCATCCTCGAAGATTGCATACCATGGATAGTCATCCAGATCAAACCCATTACTGTATGGCGGAATATTGAATATATTCCCCTCGATACTTACAGCCGTATTTCTGCTTTCCCATATGCCGCCCTGCTGATCGGTATTGTTAAAGATATTTCCCTTGTTCTTCTCCCCAATTATTACCCTGCTGTTAATCATGCCTTCAAGTCCCAGACCATAGCAAAATGTATCAAAATCACAGTTAGTGATTTTAAAATCGATCTTCTCCCTTGGAAGCAGAGGATCAGGAGCTACATTCGGTGAGAAATAATCAAATCCGGCTCTTACACCTATGACACAATTGTAGTTATACCCGGCATAGCCAGGAAAGCCTCCCTCCTCGACACGCTGGCCCTTGAAACAAACATTGTCGATGACCACATTGATTGACCGGCTTTCATTGCCTGATTCATACTTAGGGTTAAAAGAGGAGAAATTTAACAGAGAATAGACATGACCCCAACCTGGTCCACCGGTTGAGAGTAGTCCGGGAGGAGTCTGCATGGTGAAATGGCTCAGGTGGACATCACCACCTATGAATTTAACCATACAGTGAAGCAGATGCTGTGCGAACAATTCATCCAGATCAATACCGGGTATTACGGTGATGATAGTCTTTCCCTTGCCGGCGCCCTGCAGAGCACCATAGAAATCATATATCTCCAGGTATCCCACATGATACTCGCCTTCCACGAGCTTCACCACGGAGCCTGGACCGGCAGCCTTTGCATCATTAAATGCCTGGCTTAATGCAGGAGTGTCGTCAAAACCATTTGGTTCGACAACAAAAACCTCATGGGTAACTTTCTTCGCTTTCAGGTCAATGCCTGAAAAATCCTCATCGTTGAAATCCCTGCTGCATGAAAAGAGAAGTACAACGGAGACCGTCAGTAAAATAATTCTTTCTAGTGTTTTCATGAACATATGTTTTAGTTTAACACCTGAAATCTCCCAATCCTTATTCTTAACTACAAAGTTCAGCTAAACCGGGTGCGACTGAATAGGACGCAGCGTCCTATTGTTTAAAAAATTGTCGCAAGTATTTAAACTATGTTGCACCGGGGTGGGACCACACAATCGCTGCCAGGTATTTGTGATGGGGGTCAACAGCCGGCAACACCGTTCAATTGTTGGCCTCAATCCCACCGGAGACCTCGCCAAGAAAAAAGGAAGTGGAGCCTGCACTCCAC
>CALMRD010000272.1 GCA_937871625.1 uncultured Bacteroidales bacterium
AGTTGGCTATTGCATGTATTGTTACCACTGATTCGACCTCTCAGCGGTACTCAGTCAGTCACCACGTTCCACGGTCTGACGGACCACTCGGTTATCAGTCCGTTTTTCACATAGGGATCGCGGCTGACAAAGTCATGAGCAGCGTCAGGGGTGTCTCCCCTGAATATCAGCACGGCACCGTCAGCCGGCTCTGCCAGAGCCCCGGCCATCACCATGCGTCCGTCACCGTGGAACTCGTGTATCAGCCCGAGGTGCTCCTCGCGGAGGGGTGCACGGCGCTCGATGTAGTTGTCAACGGTCTTGTAAAAGAGGATATAATACATGGTATGAGATATTGATCAGTTCTTCTGTTCCTGCGCCAGCAGGGTGATCTCCTTTCCGCAGATGGTCTCCTTCGGGTAGTCATGCGTGACAAGCCTTATCATCGAGAGCCCCAGCTCTTCCATCGTATTGAAGTAATCCGGGCTGAGTTTTTTGCCGACAGGGAAGAACCAGTTTATGTATGTGTAGAAGGCATGAGCCCTCTTCTGCCCTTTGTATGGTCTGATGAATCCGGGACGGTAGCCGTATACTCTTCTGAAGGTAAGCTTCCGGAGGTCATTTTCGGTCTTGCCCTTGATACGTGCCCACACTGTCTTACCCTGCTCACTACCGTCAGTACCTGCTCCGGCAACGTAGATAAATACCATATCGCTGTTAAGCCTGCTTACCGTTTCTCCGAAATGCATTGTAAGGTCATAGGTCACTTTACGATACTTGTCCATTTTCATTCCCACGGATGAGACGCCGAGGCAGAAGAAGCAGGCATCATATCCTGCAAGGTGTTCAGCCACCGGAGAGAGGTCATGGAAATCCTCGTGGATGATCTCCTTCAGTTTTGGATGAGTGATGCCGAGGGGTCTTCTGTTGATGATCAGCACATTGCTGACGGCCGGGTTTTCAAGACATACAAGAAGCACTCCTTCCCCGACCATCCCTGTGGCGCCGGTAATAATGACTTTTAGTTCTTTGCTTTGCATATTCAGTCAGGATTCATTTGGGCCGCAAATTAATGATAAAAGTGCATTAAAAGAGAAAGGGCAACCATCTGGATTACCCTGACTCAAAAATACTTTGTAACATGTTTGGTTCTCAGATACCTGCCACCACCACATCATCGATCACCAGGCTGGGGAACCTTGCCTGGCTATAGATATATGGGTCATTGGCGACTTCAACAAGTTTATTCCAGAAACTCATGTGGTTGTCAGCGATATTCATTTCAGCCACGTTCTGTACGAAGTTTCCTTTTTCATACAATTTGCCGATTACTCCCACCGAAAAATCGCCTGTGGTTGAATTGGAATTTCCTCCTATATAATCAGTGATCAGGATACAGCGGTTCAGGTCCCTGATTATTTCTTCCAGGCTGCGTGTCCCCGGCGGGATTAAAAGGTTGGATATCGATCCCGATGTAGGTTCCCATTCCAGTTTGCGGCTGTAATACCAGTTGACCAGAAACTCATTTACCGTTCCTTCAGCAATAAGGTCGCGTTTCCGGGCCGGGAAACCGTCGCCGTCGTAGTACCTCGAACCCAGTCCCCGTGGAATGAAGGGGTCATCAATAATGGTCAGAAGCTTACTGCCTATTGGTTTTCCTTTCTTATCAGCAAGGAAAGATCTTTTTTGCTGTATGCTTCCGGCAGACATGGGGCTCATCAGTCCGTTCAGGACCCGGCCGGCGCCTCTGTTTAGGAGAATAATCGGGATTTTTGTTGTTGCTATTTTCTTTCCAACCATAAGGTCAAGTGTTCTTCTGGCTGCTTCGGAGCCTATCTCCTCCAGTGGCGGGAGATCACCTCTGTATCGGCATCCTATGTAATTATAACCTGCCGGGCGGCGGTCACCCTCGTCCTGTGCCGTCATTGAGGCGCCGACGTTACAGTATGTACTCTGGAAGGAACCCTCAAATCCGTTGCTTGACCTGATGAATTCTTCGTATGATTCATCATATTCCCCTGCTTCAACCGAGATAACCTTATCTCCTCCCTGATTAAGGCACGCCTCCTCCACACTCTTTGTCATTTCATGCCTCTCCTCAGGGGTGAGCCGGTCATAGTCCGGATCTGCCAGCTGGAGGTCCACGGTTGATCGCCCCTCATAATATTTCGGATCCGGCAAAGTGCGGAACGGGTCTTCTTCCATTATACCTGCACTCGCAATCAGGTCAGTAACAAATGTTTCCAGGGTAGATCTGCGGAAGTCAGGTGTTGACTGACCGGCATAGCGATTATTGGCAAACACCTCAAGATAGAGCCCCTGTGTTGTAGCTTCTTTAATTACTTCCGGCTTACGATCACGGTAATTGATCTCCACAGTCCTTCTTTTTGAAAGGCTTACCTTACAGTCATCAGCTCCGGCCTTCAGCGTTTGGCTAATCACCCAGTCGGCGAGGTCAGGGAAGCTCATCTGCTTATCTTTTATGTATCTCATGACCTGCCTCCTTTCTGTTCTGTGCCACCCACCGTTAATGATTTAACCAGGCAGGTTGGCAATCCAAATGATACAGGCACTCCCTGTCCGTTCTTGCCGCATTGTCCGCCGCCACCGAGATGCATCTGCAGGTCATTGGCTGCCATGGTAATATTAGCCAGCATCTTCGGGCCATTACCCATTATGTTCACATCCTTTATCGGAGCTGTGAGCTTGCCGTTCTCTATCATCCGTCCCTGGGAGACATAGAATGCAAAATCTCCCTCACCGATCTTAACCTGCCCGTTGCTTACGTTTTCAACGAAGATACCGTTGCCTGCCTCTCTGATCACATCCTCAGCAGAGGCATCGCCTCCAAGCATGTAAGTGTTGCGCATGCGAGGTATCGGATAATTCTGGAAATCCTGTCTCCTGCCATTACCCGTCGGCTCAACCCCGTAATACTTAGCTGATATCTTATCATGGATGTAGCTGGTAAGAATACCATTCTCCACCAGGATGGTCTTCTTACCTGGATTTCCTTCATCATCAACGTTCAGGCTTCCATTGAGGTGCATGTTTGTGCCGTCATCGATTATGTTCACAAATGGTTCAGCCACCTTCTTCCCAAGCATGGTGCTGTAAGTGGATATCTTCTTGCGGTTGAAGTCAGCTTCCATGCCGTGTCCTATTGCCTCGTGAAGCAGTACACCCGTCACACCGGGACCCAATACTACCGGCATTTCTCCTGCGGGAGGCTGGATAGCGTCAAACAATTTCATGGCGTTGTTTACTGATTTTGCTGCCACGTCATTGATCACCTCGTCAGTATAAAAGGAGAGATCGCGCCTGCCGCCAAAGTCCCAGGACGACTGTTCGCGTTTTCCGTTTCTCTCGGCCACCACGGAGGAATAGATATATCCGCCCGGGATTATATCTTCTGCGATAACTCCATCGCTTGATGCAATGAGTATGCGCTTTATGTTGCTCTGAAATCCGGCACTTACTTTTACTATCTCAGGAGAGAGGGCAAAACACTTCTCATTGACCTGCTGCAGTAATGACAGTTTTGATTTTGCAGGGATGCCATCGAAGTCCGCCGCAACCGGGTAATAATTACCGGGCTTCAGCTTAGTGAATGATGATCCGACAGGTGTTGCAGTCATGTCGCACAGTGTTGAGGCCGTTGCTGCTGCAGACATCATCGATTCCTCCGTTAGTTCCTGGGTATAGCCATAACCGATCTGATCGCCTTTAACCGTGCGGATACCAACACCCAGCGAAATGTCTCCATACGATCGGTTTACCTTGCCATCCTCAAGACCAAGATAATTTGATACCGTGTACTCGAAGTAGAGGTCAGCAAAATCACCTCCTCTCGAAAGTGCTTTTGCCAGCAGTTTTCTGCAGAGCGTCTCATCAATCCCGAACTCTCTCAGAAAATAGTCGCCTGATGTCAACACACCCCCTGAGGAGCATGCTGCCAGTCCGGGTGGAAGAAGGAGCAATGCTCCGCCTGCCAGGGCAGTGCCCTGGATGAATTTTCTTCGCGGAATAGGTTTCATTTTAATGTTTTTGATTTTGTCACCACAAGTTATGAAATTCATTAAAAACCACGCTGCCAGAGAAATATTTAATCAGGATTTAAAAGCTCACTCAATTCTTTTTGGCCAGAATCATTCAAGTAATTGCTGAAAAGTTACTTTTACGGATTGTTTTCTATTTAAGGTCAGAGAATAATCGGCCGGCATACTAAAATAAATTGTAATTATCATGCAGGGTACAGAATTCAAGGTTTACGGTTACCGATGGGTAATGCTGGCTGTCTATATGCTGGCAATAGCGGTCAATCAGGTAATGTGGATCACCTTTGCACCTATCACAATTGATGCCACTCATTTTTTTGGCGTTTCTGACCTTAAGATCGGCATCCTTTCGATGTGTTTCATGGTGGTTTACCTGGTTGTGTCAATTCCTGCATCATGGATCATAGACACGTATGGCATCCGTACGGGTGTGGGTATTGGAGTGGTTTTCACCGGTGTTTTCGGCATGCTGCGCGGTCTCGTGCTGGATAATTACTCTCTCCTTCTGATTTTTCAGGTTGGCATTGCGGTCGGTCAGCCATTCCTCTTGAATTCCATCACAAAAGTAGCGGCACGATGGTTCCCCCTGAAGGAAAGAGCGACAGCATCAGGTCTGGGTACCCTGGCGATGTACTTAGGCATACTCACAGGCATAAGCCTGACGCCCTTCCTGGCAAACGGCAGGGGGATAGACGGCATGCTTCATCTATATGGCCTTTTATCACTGGTAACCGCTGTTGTCTTTTTCATTTTTGTGAGGGAGAGACCCCTTACTCCACCATGCCGCCCTGACCAGGAAGAACGTGCTCTTGCAGTAGACGGAATGAGGCTTCTCTTCAGGAACAGGGATTTTCTGTGGCTCATGGCTATCTTCTTTGTCGGACTGGGGGTATTCAATTCTGTAACCACCTGGATAGAGAATATCCTAAGCCCCAGAGGCTTTACCGCAGAACAGGCAGGCATCACGGGAGGGCTTATGATTATGGCAGGTGTGATCGGGGCATTGATCATGCCTATGCTATCAGACCGTTACCGAAAGCGGGTCCCGTTCATCAATATAGCCCTGGCAGGCGCTACCCTGGGTCTTGCAGGCGTTACCTTTGCGGAAAGCTATACCTTGCTTCTTGCCTCTGCAGCAGCTTTTGGGTTTTTCCTGCTCAGTTCCGGACCAATAGGATTCCAGTACGGTGCAGAAGTGACTTTTCCTGTTTCCGAAGGCACATCAAACGGTTTTCTT
>CALMRD010000273.1 GCA_937871625.1 uncultured Bacteroidales bacterium
CTCCGTCGGTCGTGATGATTACGATCGGCAGGTTGCTCTCGGTAAGAGTCTGTCCCGTCATTGAGAGGGATATGACTGCCAGCAGTATGATATTTATGCAGTTCCTTAACACTGGTAAAGCCGGGTGAAGGACCAAAAATAGCAATAATAGCTTTAGTCTAGCCTTCATCCTTCTTACGGACAGGAGGCATGAATGTTTCCTGGTAAGATTCATCGTATCGGGTTCCTGCCGGTAAGTGACTTCTTACAACGGAGCAAATCTCTCTATACTTCCTGTTTCGGTTAAATGATTGAGGTATCTTCAGATTCACTGTTTTCATAATAAGTGCCGGATGTAGGCTTCTTTGGTTGCCTGTACGGGATAGGTTTTCATTATTTCCCCATGTTCCGGCAATGCAGAGAGAAGCTGGCGGCCAGACAGCGAATAAAAAATCGCGCAGAAGAACCATCTATGTCGCGGCATAAGGTATTTTTGCACTTACAGATAACAATTTGATATTAATGGGAAGGAGAGTAAGGGTAAAAGCACCCGCCACCGTCTCGAATCTCAACTGTGGGTTTGACGTGCTGGGACTGGCCATCAATGAGCCATTTGACACTGTCGAGATTGAGCTGACACGGACGGGCAGAATTGAGATTGCAGAAATCAGGGGATGCGACACTCTGAGCCGCGATCCGGCAGAGAACGTCGTCGGGCCCGTCCTCCGTGCCATGGCCACCTCCATGGGTGTTGACACAGGTTTCAGGGTTATCATTGAGAAGGGAATCCATCCCGGCAGCGGCATTGGCTCCAGCGCAGCCAGCTCGGCAGCTGTGGCATTCGCAGCCAACCTGCTGTTTGACAATGCCTTCTCTCTCACCGATCTGGTAGGGTTTGCCATGGAGGGTGAGAGGCTCGCATCAGGTTCTCCTCATGCCGATAACGTGGCACCGTCGCTCTTTGGAGGGATCACCCTGGTGCGCAGCTATGAGCCGCTGGATGTCATACGACTGCATCTGCCGCCGGAGCTCTTCGTCGTGGTCATACTGCCGGATACCGAGGTTAAGACATCGGTGGCACGCGGACTCCTTGACAGGCAGCTACCGCTGCAGACGGCAGTTAGACAGTGGGGCAATGTAGGGGGTCTTATCGCCGGGCTCTACAGCGAGGATTATGAGCTCATCAGCAGGTCGCTGGAGGATTTTGTTGCCGAGCCCAGGAGGGCAGGACTGATACCCGGCTTTTCCGACATGAAGAGGAGCGCGCTGGCAAGCGGGGCTCTGGGTGCCGGTATCTCAGGTTCGGGACCCTCGGTATTTGCTCTCTGCAGGGGAGAAGCCTCAGCCCGCGAGGTGATGGAGAGCATGAGCAGGGTGATGCACGGTGAGGGAGTCGGATTTATGGCTTACCTCTCACCGGTAAGAAGTCAGGGTGCGGTAATTTGCTGAACAGGATAAAGATATCAGTCTATGCGTTACTATAACCTCAAAGATCCCCGTCTGAAAGTGGGATTCCGTGATGCCGTGATGCGGGGGATATCATCCGATATGGGCCTTTTTATGCCTGAGACAATACCGGTGATGGAACCGCAGTTTTTTGAACGGCTGCCGGAACTGTCACTGACGGAGATAGCTATTGAGGTCGGTGCACGGTATGTGGGGAATGATATACCTTCGGCGGAGCTGGAGCGGATATGTGTCGAAGCCTTTGACTTCCCGGTAGTAATGAGAGAGATTGACAGCAGGAAGCAGGTGCTGGAGCTGTTTCACGGGCCTACGGCTGCCTTCAAGGACTTCGGAGCCAGGTTCATGGCCGGCTGCTTCAGCTACTTCGCATCGCATGACGGCATGAGAACGGTGGTGCTGGTTGCCACCTCCGGCGACACCGGCGGTGCAATAGCCTCCAGCTTCCTGGGGGTGGAGGGCGTTGACGTCATCATACTCTATCCCTCCGGCAAGGTGAGCACCCTGCAGGAGAACCAGATGGCAACGCTGGGACATAATATCACAGCCATAGAGGTTGAAGGTACCTTTGACGACTGCCAGGGGATGGTGAAAGATGTCCTGACCACAATGGAGACAGGCAACAGGATAAGGCTTACCTCAGCCAACTCCATAAACATTGCCAGACTGATACCGCAGAGCTTTTACTACCACTACGCTGTCGGCCATGCCGGTTGCGGTAAAGTTATATCAGTGCCGAGCGGCAACTTTGGCAACATCACTGCGGCAGCGATGGCATGGCGGTCAGGACTCGACATTGACCACCTGGTGGCGGCAACAAATATCAACAAGGTCGTGCCGGAATACCTCTCCTCCGGGGTCTATGCCGCCTCAGTAAGCCTGCAGACCATTGCCAGTGCCATGGATGTGGGCAATCCGGGTAACTTCCCGAGACTAACCCGGTTGTTTGAGGACGACTTCCGCCGGATCACTTCCGGCATATCAGGCTACTGGTTTGACGACACCCGGATAAGGGAGCATATCAGGCAAGAGTTCCGGAGAACGGGATATATCCTTGACCCACACGGGGCGGTAGCCAGCCTGGGACTTGAGCGTTACCTGGAGGAGCATCCTGAAAAATCAGGAATTTTCGTTGAGACCGCACACCCGGGAAAGTTCACCGGTACTGTGGAGCCACTGATAGAAACAAATGTGGAGATACCTGAGAGCCTCCGCGGGTTCCTGGAGGGTCAGAAGGAGTCAGTAATCATGAAGTCAGGGTCTGACCAACTTGCAGATTTCCTGGCCAGCAGATATTCAACCGGATAAGCACAACTATACACGAACCTCAGCCATGGCATCAGAATCACGCGAGTTTCAGGTATTTGTCAAGCCCGTTGGCGCAAGATGCAACCTTAACTGCTCATACTGCTATTATCTTGAAAAAGTGGGCATTGCCAGGTCAGTGCCTGGCGGGTGTATGAGTGATGAGATGCTGGAACTGTATATACGTCAGCATATTGAGGCCTCTACAGAGCCGGATATATTCTTCTCGTGGCACGGCGGAGAGCCCACCCTGGCAGGTATTGATTTCTTCAGAAAGGTGGTGACCATCCAGGAAGCTTATATACCTCAAGGAAGTACGGTACGAAACGGCATCCAGACGAACGGCACCCTGATCACTGATGAGTGGGGCAGATTTCTCAGCAGGGAGAATTTCTATGTTGGCCTCAGTATTGACGGACCGGATAAATATCATAACCTCAACAGGACCCGCGCTAACGGGAGCGGAACATTTGAGGAGGCAATGAGAGGCCTGGAGATACTCAAACAGTACAGTGTGCCATACGAATTTCTCTGCGTGGTGAGCAACGACAATGTCCATGCTCCGCTTGAGATATACCGGTTCTTTAAAGAGTTGGGAGCCTCCTACATCACTTTCCTGCCGCTGGTAGAGGAGGATGGCAGGGGCTCGGGAAGGGCGACACCGCAGAGTGTCAGACCCATGGATTTCGGCAGATTTCTGGTAACGATCTTCGATGAGTGGATTGAGAAGGATATCGGCCGGGTTAAGGTTCAGATCTTTGAAGAGGCCCTGAGAACCGCATTCAGGCAGGAGCATACCCTCTGCATCTTCAGGGTTGAATGCGGCGGGGTGCCGGTGGTGGAGATGGACGGCGACTTCTACATGTGCGACCACTACGTGGATGCTGCGCACCTTATAGGAAACATAGCTGACCTCACTATTGCGGAGATGCTTGACCATCCACGGCAGAAGGCATTCGGGGAGCACAAATTCAGGTCACTGCCATATTACTGTCGCGAATGCGAAGTGCGTGATATGTGTAACGGCGAGTGTCCGAAAAACCGGTTTGTCAAAACTCCTGACGGTGAGCCGGGATTAAATTACCTGTGCGAAGGGTACAAGCATTATTTCAATTACTGCCTTCCTTTCGTTAATGAGGTATCCCGTCTCTGGAAAGGTGATCGCTAACTGCCGGGGTGGACGGCAGCTCTGCAGACAGCCAGTCACATTTGATACAGTCCGGCCCCGGAATAAGACAGTTAGTCTCCCAGATTATCCTTGAAGAACTGGACGGTCCTGCCCCATGCAAGATCGGCAGCCTCCTTATTGTATCGCTCGCCGG
>CALMRD010000274.1 GCA_937871625.1 uncultured Bacteroidales bacterium
AGGTCGTCGCCGGCCTTTATCAAGGATGACAGCAAGTGCATAAGGTGCCAGCGTTGTGTGCGCACCTGTGCCCAGCTTCAGCATGTATCTGCCATAGCCGTTTCCCACAAGGGCTCGGAGATGAAGATAAGCTCATTCCATGACAGGCCCATGAGCCACGTCGTCTGCACCAACTGCGGACAGTGCGTCAACCGCTGCCCGACGGGAGCCCTGACGGAGAAGACTTACATTGACCAGGTGTGGGATGCCATTTATGATACTGACAAGCATGTGGTTGTCCAGACAGCGCCGGCAGTCCGCGTTGCCCTTGGTGAAGATCTCGGTTATGACCCGGGTGAGAGGGTTACCGGCAAGCTGGTTACCGCCCTGCGGCAGCTGGGCTTTAATTCAGTACTGGATACCGACTTCACTGCAGACCTTACCATCATTGAGGAGGGAACAGAGCTCCTTACCAGGCTGAAGAAGGTGCTGGTGGAGGGCGACAAGACTCTTGCCCTGCCGATGTTCACCTCCTGCTCACCGGGATGGATCAAGTTCATTGAGCACAAGTATCCGCACATGCTTCCCAACCTGTCGACCTGTAAGTCACCACAGCAGATGTTCGGGGCACTGGCAAAGACATTCTATGCCGATAAGCGCAAACTTGACCCTGCCAATGTGGTCTCCGTCTCCATCATGCCCTGTACTGCCAAGAAATATGAGGCTGACAGGCCGGAGATGAGATCCAGCGGGTACAAGGATATCGACTTTGTTCTCACCACCCGTGAGCTCGCCGTCATGATAAAACAGGCGGGTATAGATTTCCGTACCCTTGAAGAGAGTCATTATGATTCTGTCATGGGTGTCTCAACGGGTGCCGCGGTGATCTTCGGTGCCACCGGAGGAGTGATGGAAGCCGCACTGCGTACTGCCTACGAGATAGTGACCGGCAAGCCGGTGCCCTTCAAGAACCTCAACATCATGCCGGTACGTGGCATGGAAGGGGTCAAGGAGGCTACCATAAAGATAGAGGGAACAAAGGAAGAGTGGAAGTTCCTTGAGGGAGCCGAACTAAATGTGGCGATTGCCCATGGCCTGGTCAACGCAAACAAGATCGCCAAAGCGGTCAGCCAGGGCAAGGCACAGTATCACTTCATTGAGATCATGGCCTGCCCGGGAGGATGTCTCGGCGGTGGCGGCCAGCCCATACCCACCAATGCTGAGATAAGGCAGAAGCGTATGGAGGCCATCTATGCCGAGGATATACATATGGATCTCAGGAAGTCGCATGATAACCCCGAGATCACTGCAATCTACCAGGAGTTCCTTGAGAAACCGAACGGCCACAAGGCTCATGAGCTTCTGCATACCCACTACACGGAACGCGAATCATACTAGGTTATAAGTACGTTAATACTTATGCAGAGACGTAGCCCGCTACGTCTCTGCCTGTTTTATGCCGGGCATGTCAGCAATGGTAAGTGAATTCCTGTTTTTTAACAGCAACGTGTTGCTGCTTTTAAGATTTTTGCCACCTTTAGACTTTTAAAAAGCGTCGCACTTTAATATAGGTTGAAGATGAGCGGATTTGACTTTTCCAAAAGGGATTCCTTTGGCAGCAGGATGGGAGTGATCATGGCGGCAGCAGGCTCTGCCGTAGGGCTGGGGAACATCTGGAGGTTTCCCTATATCCTTGGGGAGAATGGTGGCGGCGCCTTTCTGATCATATACCTTGTGATAATCTTTGCCATCGGCATTCCCGTGATGATGTCGGAGCTGGTGATCGGCAGGAGGACCCAGCGCAATCCTGTCGGGGCATTCCGGATGCTCTCATCACGCCGGCCCTGGTTCCTGGTTGGGATGATGGGCATAGTGGCGGCCTTTATGATCCTGGCCTTCTATACCGCTGTGGCAGGATGGACGCTTGAATATATATATCAGATTCTTGCCGGAGGTATCCAGGGAAAGTCGTCGGCCGAACTTACGGTTATGTTTGACTCTTTCAGAAGCGAATCACTCCGGCCGGCATTGTGGTTCTCAATCTTTCTTCTGGCAACCGCCGGTATTGTGCTGGGAGGTGTCCGGAAGGGCATCGAGAAGTCGACCAAGGTGCTGATGCCCCTGCTCTTTATACTACTTGTGCTGATGTGTATCAAGTCACTGACACTACCAGGGGCAGGCAGGGGCGTGGAGTTCCTGTTCCGGCCTGACTTCTCAAAGATTACCGGCACAACCGTGCTGATGGCACTGGGCCAGGCCTTCTTCTCACTCAGCATTGGCATGGGTACCCTGATCACATATGGCTCCTATATACCAGCAGACAACAAGCTGGCAAGCACTGCGGTGCAGGTCTCCATGGTTGACCTCTTCATAGCCGTCCTTGCCGGCCTGGCAATATTCCCGGCTGTATTCGCTTTCGGAATATCACCTGCTTCCGGGGAGGCCCTCACATTCATCGTCCTGCCCGGTATCTTCCAGCAGGTGAGCGGAGGGATGATCTTCGCCTTTGCCTTCTTCTTCCTGCTGGCCATTGCTGCACTGACATCTACCATCTCCGTGATGGAGGTGATAGTGGCCTATTTCTCAGAGCAGCTCAACATGAGCAGGCGCACGGCCATTATTATTGCAACCGCATCGATGTTCATCCTTGGGATATCTGCATCACTGTCGTGGGGAGTGATGAGGGATGTCAAACTCTTTAACCTGAATATCTTCGATCTCTTCAACTTTACCACGGCAAACATACTGTTGCCTCTCGGAGGTCTGCTTATCGTTGCATTTCTCGGCTGGTTCTTCCCCGGTCATGCTGTCAGGGATGAGCTCTCCAACGGCGGCACACTGCGCGTGAGGTACTACTCCCTGTACAGGTTCATCATAAGGTTCATCGCTCCTGTGGCAATTGCCCTGGTGTTTCTCAACGGACTCGGACTTCTTAGATTCTAACCGCTAATTTTTTCATAATGCACGGCTTAAATGATTTTCTTGTAAGGCTTGACGGGTACCTCGGAGGGCATTGGTGGTTCATGATTTTGCTGATAGGCACCGGCCTCTTCTTTACCATTTACCTGGGTTTCCCGCAGGTAAGGTATTTCCGTCATGCCATCAGGATAACCAAGGGCACCTATGACCACTCACGTGACATCGGAGACACCTCCCATTTCCAGTCGCTCGCCACGGCCCTGTCAGGCACAGTGGGTACAGGCAACATCGCCGGGGTGGCGCTGGCTCTGCATCTCGGAGGTCCTGCAGCCCTCTTCTGGATGCTGGTCACGGCGGCTATCGGTATGTGTACCAAGATGGTGGAGGTGTCGATCTCTCACAAGTACAGGGATATTTTGCCCGACGGAACGGTCTCCGGGGGCCCCATGTACTACATGAAAAAACGTCTTAACTTCAAGACCCGTGGCGGCAAAGTGATTAAGATAGGGGCAGTTATGGGTGCCTTCTTTGCGGGAGCTACCATACTCAGCTCCTTTGGTACAGGCAGCCTGCCACAGATAAACAGCATCTCCAACTCGGTGTTTACTTCCTTTGGCATAAAGCATATAATCACCGGGGCAGTGCTGGCCTTTTTTCTCGCACTGGTAATCATCGGAGGAATCAAGAGGATTGCTAAAGTAACCTCGATTCTCGTTCCCTTCATGGCCATTCTCTACATCGCCGGCGCCTTGCTGGTGATCTTCTCCCATCCGGGAAACATCATACCCTCATTTGTCTCGATCTTTGCCGATGCCTTTACAGGCTCGGCAGCAGCAGGGGGCTTTCTGGGAGCCAGCTTCGCCTTTGCCATGAACAGGGGGGTGAACA
>CALMRD010000275.1 GCA_937871625.1 uncultured Bacteroidales bacterium
TATTCCGGACGGTGATAATCTGGTTGCTCTGTGCCGACGGGATTCCAGGTGACATAATGCGGATTGCTGAGCATGTCACCACACTTGTAGAAGTTGGCACGGAATGTTTTTCCTGCAAGGTTTTCGACCTTATGGTGAAAGAAGGCGCTGAGCGGTATGGCCAGGGTGAGTGACCAGCTGATGTCGCCCCTCTTTTCGGAAAAAGGCCTGTCGCCCATGGTTGTCAGACGCCGTATGCCGTTGACGATCGTCTCGTCAACCCGTGCGCTGTCATGCCTGCCGTGACCCGAGCCCATCAGGGCCGTGCCAATAGGGTTGAACTCAAAATTATAGTAAATGCCGTCCTCGGCCGGGGCGACGAAGAACTCCACGCACGAGTCCTCACACACCATCTCGTTGGTGCGGCTCTTCTCTGCCTTTACGTTCGTCTCCCGGACGTAATACTTGATGTATATCTCGCGATCGCCCCAGGCTATATTGAACCTCACCTCCGGCCTGTATGTATGTGATTTCCAGTTCACTGTACCAATGGCATGACCCTCTCCCATCTCATCAAGCAGGGCCGAGACCTCTGCCATAGGAGGAATCACGTTGTCGCTCTTAAGTCTTCTGACCTCAATGGTTAGCATATCTATGACCTTATGTAATACAAAACTATAAAATTGTGCAATTTCTGCCTGATAACAGGGCACGGCCGTTTCAATCTACTGTGCCTCCTTCCATATGAGGGCGGAGGCTCCCAGGACTGCGGCCCGTGCCTCAGGTAATCCGGAAGGCTCCACGGTGAAGGTGCCCCTGAAGACAGGCTGTGTCAGCTCCACGGCATATCTTCTCACCGGCACTAAGATGGCATCGCCCGCCTGTGCCAGTCCACCGAAGAGGAATATCTTTTCCGGGCTGGAGAAGATGACGGAGTTGGCTATCCCCAGGGCTATCATGTGCGCCGTGCGGTCTAATGCTTCTGCGGCGATGCCATCACCGGCCGCCGCGGCTTCAGCCACCATGCGCGATGTTATCTCGCTGCTCTTCATGTCGCGCAGCACGCTCTCCCCGCGACTGTCGCCGAGCAGCTCCATGACGGTGCGCACCAGTCCCGTCGCCGAAGCATAGGTCTCGAGGCAGCCGCGGCGGCCGCAGCCGCACTCCCTGCCGCCCTGCACCATGGTCATATGACCCAGCTCACCGGCAAAACCGGTAGGGCCGTATACAACCTCACCGTCGATGACGATGCCGCTGCCCAGTCCTGTGCCAAGGGTCAGGATAATGAAATTCTTTACCCCCTTTGCCGCGCCGAAGATCATCTCTCCCAGGGCGGCAGCATTGGCATCATTGGTGACGCGGGCCTTCACTCCTGTCTGCCGCTCTACCATCGCCACGAGGGGTACTATCCCCTTCCAGTTGAGGTTGGGGGCCAGCTCGATGGTGCCCTTGTTGAAGTTGGCATTGGGTGCACCGATGCCTATCCCCGTCAACTTCAGATCATTATGCCCGGCCAGCATCTTTTTGATTGTGGCATCAAGGGCAGTCACAAAATGCTCTGCCAGCTCATACTCGGCAGTAGGCAGTCCGCCCTCAGCGAGTATCTCCCCCTGGGCATCAACAAAGCCGATCTTGGTGTTGGTGCCACCTATGTCTACTCCGGCAACTATCTCTTTCATTCGTTTATACTCTGTTTTTTTGGTCTGATGTAACTTCAATGTAACAATATCCATACTCTTTCCCGAGCCCCCGGTCATGCAAGTTTCACAGCAGGTCTGATCATACCTCTTTCAAAAGGTCAGGTTTGTTTCTGTAGGTCTCCAGCACCAGCTCACCGAAGAGGGTGTTCGCCCAGGCAAACCATTTCCTGGTAAACTGGGTGGGGTCATCCTTCATGAACGACTCATGCATAAATCCTGTAGCGGCGTGGGTGCTCTTAAGCATCTTCAGCGACGAGACGATGTCATAGTCATCGCTGGCTGTCAGCGCCCTCATGGTTATTGCTATGGGCCATATGCGGTTCAGGCCGGTATGCGGACTGCCCACGCCGTGGCCCATTGTACCTGAAAAATAGTAGGGATTGCTCTTACTCAGGACGAACTTACGAGTTCTGAGATAGAGCGGGTCTCTCCGGTCGATGGTACCGAGGTAGGGCATACTCAGCAGGCTCGGAACGTTTGCATCATCCATGAAATGATAGTTGTGATAGCCGTCGGTCTCGTAGGGAATGATCTCACCGTGTTCCGGGTGAACAGCCCTGGCATATTTAGCCAGTGCTCCTTCGACCTCGGTAGCAAGGGCTTCGGCATCAGCTGCCAGTGCCTCATCGCCGGTGACGGCGCTGGCTATCTCTGCCACCTGTCGCAGCGACTTGACCGCAAAGTAATTGGAGGGTATCAGGAAGGGCCATATGGTGGCATCGTCAGATGGTCTGAAGATGGATACTATCAGTCCCACCGGGTTGATCGGGTTGCCGTAACCACCACCCGCAACGGTATCGGTCTGCCATCCGGTCACACGCTGGAAGCGGTAGGGGCCCTGGTCCTCCTTGCGCTGTTGCTGACGGAAGGTCTTGATGATCAGCCTCATGGCACTGCTCCACGACTCATCAAAGACCGAGGTGTCACCGGTACTCTTCCAGTAACCATGCGACAGCCTGACCGGGTAACATAGTGAGTCTATCTCCCACTTGCGCTCATGCAGCTCGGGCTTCATCTCCGTGAGGTCACTCATCCACTCGCTCTGGCCCGGACCGTCGTTGAAGGCGTTGGCGTAGGGATCGATGTGAATGCATTTCACCTGCCTGTTGATAACCCCGGCGATGAGCTCCTTCAGCTGCGCATCACGACCGGTAAGGGAGATATAAGGCCACACCTGCGCCGTGGAATCGCGAAGCCACATGGCGTTGATATCTCCGGTGATGACAAAGGTATCGGGCCTGCCGTCAGCGCTCCTGAAGTTGACGGTGGTGTCGAGGGTGTTGGGGAAACAGTTGCCAAAGAGCCATGCCAGCTCATTGCCATCGAGAAATGAATCTATCTCCCTGATGGTATCCTCCACCGCCCTGCTGGTAAATTTGCGCATCCTGCGGGAAGGCCTGTTCGACTCCCGCTTCTGCAACGCTGAGGCGGAGAAGGCGGGCAGTCCGGCTCCCAGTGCTGCTCCGGCCATGGCTGTATTTCTTATGAAGCTTCGACGTGTTGCCATACTGTTATCTTTTTGCTGAAGGTTTCTTTCTCAGTGACACATCCTTCTGATACATCTCTCCCAGATTCCAGTCCTGCTCCAGCCCCCAGTTGATTTTTACTTCAAGCTCGGCGGGGAAATAGGTCACCGGTTCCGGACTTTTTCCCAAGTCGAAGTTACCCGGGGTCCAGACCCTGTTGGAGTCAAGGTCGTAGATCGCCCTGAGCCTGTAGCGCCCTTTGTCGAGCAGGTTAAACGGTACCTCCCCGGGGGAGGTGGCAGCAATCTCCCTGACCACCTTCTCCTGGCTGTCGAGGAGCTGGATGATGACGTCGCCTTCATAACCGGAAAGAAGAACCTTGACGCTGCCGTAGTCCTCTTCGGTGGCAACGGAGAACCTGTACCCGACAGAGTCAGTCGCCGTACCGTATATGTCTTTGAAGGCCTCTGCCCTGCAGATGAGAGTATAGGAGCCATCGGGCTCCAACGGGGCCTTCAACAGCAGCCGGCGGCTGTTGGTGCTATCCCGTTGAAAGCTGTAGGGTATCACGGTTGTGATGCTGTCTGCCGTCTGCTGCAGGACGATCCTGGAGGTGTCAGGCTCTGACAGCGGGGTGGGAGCCACAAAGAGCGGCTGTATGCCGGGCCTCAGCTTGCCTGCAAGGTTTGAGGTGATAGAGAGTGCCGGGGCTCTTCTCTCTCCTCCCCGGGGAGGAGCAGGCTTGTAATACCTGAGGCTGATGGTGTCTGTACGGTCAGCTGTCACTCCCAGGGTGTCAGTATAGGGATAGGTCAGCAACGCCTCTATGGCATCGCGGTCGTACACCTCCTGGTTGGTTATCCAGACCTGGAAGGTATCGCGGGCGGCGTTGGACTCCATGAACCATGATCCGGGCGAGGCATCGGTCAGTGTCAGTGCGACCTGCCCGGTGTCGGAAGGTAATGCCAGTGCAAACCCCAGGGACCAGGCGCTCTTACGGTCGGAATAGAGAAGATACTGTTTTTCCGGCGGCTTCAGGAAAGTGTAGAGCCTGTGAATCCCGTAGAGAAAAACATCCGGCTTTGTGGTCTCGGTGGCGTTGGCAGGCTTGTATTTGACCGAATCGAGTGAGAGGGCATAATAGTCATCGGGGTTGATGTCAATGACCGAGTCACAGAAGGCAAACAGCTCATCATCCAGGTCATACATGGTATTACCGTTCATGTCCTGCAGGGCATAGAGCCTATAGCGGCCGGGACGGATGTTACTGATCATGAATCCTCCCGAGGGATCAGGGCGCGATATGTATGCAGGCAGCATTTTACGCGGGGCTGTGTCGGAGAGGTTGGAATACATCATCACTGTGACATCCTGCGCCGCCTCCAGGTCAAGGGCGCTGAAGACGTTGCCGGTGAGCGACAGGGAGTCGAGCACCGGCCCCGTGGAGAAGACATACTGGTAGTTTGGGATAGGGTTACCTTCATTGTTGTCACGGATGGCATCCTGGAAATAGAAGGTATAGGTGGTGCTGTCGATCAGTTCCCCCTCCCATGTAACCTCGAGGCTCTTGCCCCTGAGCTTGACCTCGGGCTTCGGCGAGAGGGGAGGTGAGACCATGAACTTCTCTGTTATCCTGTCAAGAACCACATACTCATCAAAGGTGAGCATGAATGACTTGCCGGTGAACATCACGGTGCTGTTTTCCGGCTCGCTCTTCAGTATTACCGGAGGATCGGTGTCCCGGGGTCCGCCGGAGGGAGAGCTGATCTTGGCACATGACATGATAAAGAGCATCACAGCGGCTGTGACAGCCATGCTGAGTGATATGTATCTCCGGGCATCCACTACCTGCAAACTTACATCAAATTTTGTTACGGAGTGTAACAGCGGCGGGCTCTGAAGCAACAGACATGAAAGTGATGGCTGCTTATCCCCTGGCATAAATCCCGTCCTGTAGTATGGGCGGCGGGGTGGTCATAAGCAACAGGGCGGAATATGTCAGAGGCTTCGGCCTGTATATCAATGCCAGCAATACGGGGCTCTGAAGCTACAGCCATGACAGCGGTAGCAGCTCATTCCCTGAGGATGAATCACGCCGCAGGCTACATTCAGGGCGGCGTATTTTTATCTGTCGGTGCAAAACCGGGCGTTTTTATGTAAGTTTGTATCACAAACAGAGAGACTATGGATTTTCTTGTAATCCCCTGGGATGTCAATCCCGAGATCTTCCGGATAGGCAATTTTGCCGTGAGATGGTACGGACTGCTCTTCGCATCCGGATTTGTGTTCGGCTACTACATCCTGAAGAAGATCTTTGCGAATGAGGGCTATGGTGATGCGACGCTCGACAGGCTTACCGTCTACGTGGCCATAGGCACCATCGTCGGAGCCAGGCTGGGACACTGCTTCTTCTATGAGCCTGCCTACTACCTCGCCAATCCGGTTGAGATACTGAAGGTATGGCACGGAGGACTGGCGAGCCACGGCGCTGCCATCGGGATACCTCTTGCGCTATGGTTCTTTGTCAGGAAAGAAAAGAAACCGTACATCTGGGCCATCGACAGGGTGGTGATAGTGGTAGCCCTCGCCGGTGCGCTGATACGACTGGGGAACCTGATGAACTCAGAAATATACGGTGTGGAGACGACGCTGCCATGGGGATTTGTCTTCCTGCGTAACGACGAAACCGCACCGAAGCATCCCACACAGATTTATGAGTCGCTGGCCTATCTGATCACCTTCGGGGTACTGATGTGGCTTTACTGGAAGAACCGGGGTAAGCAGAAGCCGGGACTGCTGTTCGGCATCTTCCTGTTGTTGGTGTTCGGGTTTCGCTTCTTTGTGGAGTATGTCAAGGAGGACCAGGTGGCTTTTGAGGCAGGGATGAAACTCAATATGGGACAGTGGCTCAGCATCCCGCTTGTGCTTGGAGGGATCGCAATGCTTGTCTGGGCCTACAGGAAGAAGCCGGTGCCTGTCACCGCTGCCAAAAAGAAAAAGTGAGCCTATTCCCGTTTTAGAATTCCGTCGAATATCAGGCTAAGTATCGCCTCGAGACGACTGTTGATGTCTATCTCGCGCCGGCGCCAGAAGAGAGGCACCTCCATACCCTTCAGCATCGTCAGTATGGCCATGGCCGTGTACTCACTCTCCCTCACCTCAAAGACACCCCTGCTGTTGCCCACGTAGAGCAGCAGCCTCAGTATGGCCAGCTCCTCACGGTCGTAGCGCGAGCGTATCTTCTCAATGAACTCATAGTGATCAAGATTTTTGTCGAAGACGGCATTGTAGTAGTTTGAGAGCTTGGCAAAGGCCTTCATCCTGACAAAGATGTAGTTGCGGAGCTTCTCCGTGGGCGACTCGACCTCCTTGATGGCTGTCGTGAGCTGCCGTCGCAGCTGGTTGGCCTCATAGAGCACCACAGCCTCAAAGATCTCCTCCTTGCTTGAAAAATAATAATATATAGAGCTTTTACCCTTGTTCAGAGCCCGTGATATCTCATCCATCGTGGTCTTGCGAAAGCCGTAATGGCTGAAAATCCTGCTGGCCGTCAGAATGATCCTCCTCCTGTATTCCTCCTTGTCAACCATAATGTTTTATTCCTATGCAAAGATATTCAATTCATTCGACAAACATAGAACGATCGGTTCGGAAATTCGAAAAGGGAAATGTTCTGCAGTGAAGAGGGAGTGATTCTCAAATCCGTGTAATTATTCTTAATTTTACAGGTCTTTTCCGATGGAGGGGGGTCTGTTTATGAAGACCGGCGAATCAGGGTACAGAAGCATATGGACAAATGAGGCAGAGCCGCGGTCGGTGAGTGTGATCGATCAGCGCAGGCTCCCTTTCTCCTATGAGGTACTCACCCTCAGGAGTGCCGGTGATGTCTGTGAAGCGATAAGCGGTATGGCGGTGCGGGGAGCTCCTCTTATAGGTGCAGTGGCAGCGTGGGGCGTATATCTCTCCTTCCTTGAGCATGCCGGGAGGAACGATTATTACGACCTGGTGATGAATGATGCCTACAGGCTTAAGGCTGCGAGGCCAACGGCTGTCAACCTTGCCTGGGCTGTGGACCGCATGACGGAGGTGCTGAAGAGGGATCCCGACGTCAGTGCGCTTCGTGCAGCGGCGGTACAGCTCTGTGATGAGGAGGCAGAGAGAAGCCGGATGATAGGTGTTCAAGGTATGCCTCTGATAGAAGAGATAAGCAGGAGGAAGGGAGGCGACACTGTCAATATCCTTACCCACTGCAATGCCGGATGGCTGGC
>CALMRD010000276.1 GCA_937871625.1 uncultured Bacteroidales bacterium
CCCTTCCTGGTGGAGGCGTGAAGCGTAAACTGGCTGACAATCATTATCTCACTGCCGGCATCAACGGCCGAGAGGTTCATCACCCCGTTGCTGTCATCGAAAACCCTCAGGTTAACCACCTTTGCTGCCATCCACACAACATCATCAGAAGTGTCGCCCTCTTCAATGCCGGTAAGCACCAGCAGCCCCTTCCCTATGGAAGAGTGGGTCTTCCCCTCAATAGTTACGGAGGCCCTCTTCACTCTCTGTATTACTATTCTCATACCGCCAAACAGGGTGGTAAAAATAGCAATTATTACTATTTTTGCGGCCATCATGCAGTTATGGACCTGATCACAATAACAGCAATAGCCCTGGGACTGTCATTCGACAGCTTTGCCGTGTCTCTGTCATGCGGAGTCATCGAGTCCAGGATACGTTTCAGAAATGCCATGAGGATAGCATTTATCCTTGCCCTGTTCCAGGGCGGACTGACGGTGCTCGGCTTCTTCCTGGGATCAACGGTAAGCGTATACATTGAAAAATATGATCACTGGGTTGCATTTCTCCTTCTGATGTTTCTCGGAATGAGAATGATCATCGGGGGACTTAAAGACGGTTCAGAACGTCAGCCGGTTGACATCAACCGCTGGCCGGTGGTTCTCACCATGGCCATCGGCACAAGCATCGATGCCTTTGCCGTTGGGATCAGCTTCGCTTTTCTGAAGGTGCAGATATGGACCGCCGGCCTGATAATAGGGGCTGTCACCTTCCTGGCATCCATGACTGCAATACGTATCGGCAAGGCAGCCGGTGACCGCCTGGGGTCAAGGGTTGAAATCATCGGAGGAATAATTCTGGCGACAATTGGAATCCGGATCCTGGTTGAACACCTGACTACCGCCTCCTGATGTAAGTCGCACTATCGCAAGGCTGCTGCAAATCCTCCTTATTGCAACTCTGCAGATACCCCTGACAGGCCTGGCACCGTTGTAGCTGCTCTCTCTTCCGGTAATGGCTCTGCCTTACCGGAGGAGTAATCCATAATATCCAATTCCCGGGAATATGAAAGTCAGTCAATACTCTTCAGAACGGGATCATATATCGTTCCCTGTTCCTGAAGACAGCCATCTCCCGGTATCCGGCCTGTCTCAGCAGCTCATACGCCTCGTCAAAATATTGTCCTACACGTTCAGGAAAATGAGCATCGGAGTTGACGCATACTGGCACTCCCTGTTCAGCAAAGAAAGTGAGGTATCGTCGGTCAGGGTAAAAATCCTGCAGGGGTCTGTTCCGGCCGTTGGTATTCAGCTCGAAGGCAACGTCATGAATACGGAAGGCAGCCGCCATAAGCCGGTATAGGTGGCTGATGTCGCCTTCGGGCCGGTAACGGTGGATCCTGACAAGGTCCGGATGACCTATGATGTCAAACAGCCCGGTGGCTGCCGCCTCACAGACCAGGTTGAAGTAATTCTCGTATATCAGGTCGATATCCTTTCCGATGTAAAACTCAGGACCCAAATCAACTGTCTCATCACCGAGGTAATGTACTGATCCGATGACATAGTCAAAAGGAAAGGACTCTGTTATCTGCATGGCCTCACTGGTTGTACCCGGAATATAATCGAGCTCTATGCCCATTCTTATCTCTGTCTCAGGGTATTGTCTCCTCAGTGCCATAATCCGTTCGGCATATTCAGGGAGCCTATCGTGATCCATGCACCATTTTGAGTGGATCCCGGAAGGATGTATATGATCTGAGAATCCGATCTCACGGAATCCTTTTGTGATGGCAGAGATCACGCTGGCCTCCGGCTCCTCCCTTCCGTCACTGAATGTTGTATGTATGTGATAATCGGTTTTGTATAGGGTCATAAGACAGGCGGTTGAAAGCTAATCCTCAAATTTAGAAAAGGTGAACGAATTTGTTGACAGATTGTTCTAAATTTGCATTATTGATGGCCACGATGACAGAAACACCCAAAAACAAGTGCAATTGTATCTCCTGCGAACTCAGGAACGTGGCATTCACAAATCTCAACGAAAAGGATATAAGCCGTATCTGTGAGGCCAGGGAGGAGAGACATTACGCCAGGGGAGAGATAATACACAGGGAGGGAGATGCCATTCACGATTTCAAATACCTGAAACACGGTCTGGTAAAGCTATACCGGGTTAACAGCGACGGTGACGAGCAGATCATTACCATTACCCGTCCGCTTGAGTTCGTCAGCAACACCAATGTTTTCCACGAGACTCATTACCGATACTCCCTGTCCGCCCTTGAAGATTCTGATGTATGCTGCATCCGGCTTGATCTGATCAGGGAGTTGATTGAAGAGAACGGCAAGTTTGCTCTCAACCTCATCTCTGTTCTGTCACGTACATCACAGAATATCATTGCCATCGGCCTTGAGATCAGGCAGCGTAATCTGGCCGGCAGGATAGCATATGTGCTACTCTATTTTGCCAATGAGATATTTCGTTCCATGATATTTGACCTTCCGGTTTCACGCAAGGAGATAGCCGACTTCATCAGCATGAGTCCTGCCAATGTCATTCGCACCTTCAGCGATTTCCGCCGTGATGGCATAATCAGATCAAACGGCCGCACCATCGAGATTACCGACATGAAAAAGCTTGAGGTGATCTCGCGCCGCGGCTGACCACCAGGGCCGGCCTGCTTCCGGGAAAGGAATTTGTAATCAGATATTTTTTAAATTACGGACTCAATTTAGTTGGAGGATCCATTATGAAATTACAGCAGTTTTCCGTTCGCGACATACCGCGCAGACGATTTCTTGAACTTACCATGAAGGGAGGCGTGGCTGTGGCCGTAACGCCGGCACTCCTTTCACAGCTCACCTCATGCGGCCCCGGCACCGCGTCCGTTACCGCCCTTGATGCTGACAGGGATATGATCTCCCGGGTATTGAAAAAGGCACTTGAAAAAGGAGGCGACTTTTCGGAGGTTTACATCGAAAACCGCATCTCCAGGCAGATAGTGATGGAGGAATCGAAATTCAGGAGCGGACTCTGCGGCATCAGCCAGGGTGCCGGCGTCAGGGTCATCTGCGGAAACAAAACAGGATATGCCTATACCGATGTGGTTGATGAGGAGAAGCTCATGCGGGCTGCCGAAGTGGCTTCCTATGTTGCATCGGGAGAAACACCAGGCAATGTGGTCAGCCTTACGGATGCCGACTATAGATCGTTTGTGACCGTGGAGATGCCTCTTGTGGAGATAGCTGACGAGCAACGCATCGAGATGATCCGCAGGGCCGATACGGCTGCCCTTGAATATGACCCGCGGATAAGGATGGCTCTTGTCGATTACTATGACGAGGTCAGGGGCAGGGTCATTGCCAACAGCGAGGGACTTTACCTCCGCGATGAGCTGCCGCTTCTCTTCTTCATCGTCCAGGCGATGTCGTCTGACGGCCAGGCCAGGCATATGGCAAGAGAGCGTCTCAGCATGCACAGCGGATTCGAGATGTTCTCACATGTGACACCTGAAGAGGTGGCACGGAATGCTGCACGTGAGGCCATTGCCATGCTCGCCGCAGAAGAGGCCCCGGCAGGCATCATGGACGTGGTGATGCAGAACGGATGGGGCGGCGTGCTGGTACATGAGGCTGTGGGACACCCCCTCGAAGCTGACAATATAGCAAAAGGAATAGGTGCCTTTACAGGTAAAATGGGACAGAAGGTAGCCAGCGATTGCTTTACCATGATTGATGACGGTACCCTGCCAAACTTCAGGGGAACCGTCAACCATGACGACGAAGGGACGCCGGCACAGCGCAACGTGCTGATAGAGAACGGGGTGCTGAAAGGTTACATGACGGACATTCTCAGTGCCAGACAGCTAGACATGAAACGGACAGGCAACGGACGCCGGGAGAGCTTCAGGTATATACCCATACCCAGGATGACCAACACATTCATTGCACAGGGCAAGGACGACCCGACAGAGATACTGGCTTCGACCCGAAAGGGCATTTATGTGCAGAGTCTCAGCGGCGGGAGTGTCAACCCCGTAACGGGTATGTTCAACTTCACCTGCCGCGAGGCATACCTCATTGAGAACGGTAAAAAGACAGTGCCGGTCAGGGGAGCAACACTCATCGGATCTTGCATGGATGTTATTTCAAACATCGATGCGGTGGGCAACGACCTGGCATTCGGACCGGGCATCTGTGGCAAGGGACAGAGCGCCGAGGTGACAGCCGGACAGCCAACAGTACGTATCAGGGGAATAAATGTAGGCGGCAGTAAAGCTTAGTGTGAACAATTAACGATCAAAAGAATGAACTATTTATCACTTGCAGAGAAACTTGTGTCGAAAGCCCTCAAAGCAGGGGCCGACGCAGCTGAAGTATATATTTCTGCCGGCCGCAACCTGTCGGTGAATATCCTTAACGGCGAGATCGAAACCATTGAGGAGGCTGATGCCGCCGGTACAGGCATCAGGGTAATAGCAGGAGGATCACTGGGCTTCAGCTATTGCAACAGCCTTGATATGAAATCGCTGGAGCAGACGATAGAGATGGCGGTTAAGTTCGCAAAGCTGACCACCCCGGACGAGAACAATATCCTTCCCGCACTTGACGGCGAGACGGAAGTCGACGGGTTGTTTGACCCTGAGATAGAAGGTATACCCCTCGACAAAAAGATCGCCATGGCCCTGGAGATAGAGAAGATGGCTATGAGTGACTCCCGGATCACCAAGAGCTCGGGATCATTCTACGGAGAGGAGGTCACCGAAATATTCATAGCCAGCTCCGGGGGATCGTCCAGGAGCTATAAGGCTTCGGGATGCTCCTTTGGCGTGAGTGTGGTGGCAGAGAAGGGTAACCAGAAGAAGACAGGGGGAGAATACAGCTCCCGCCGCTTCTTCAGTGATCTTCCGCCTTCCGGTGAGATTGCGGCAATAGCCGCCCGCAAAGCATTCGAGATGCTTGACCCGCAAATGGTCAGGACACAGAAGGCTGCGGTCATCTTTGATCCTGATGTGGCAGGTTCGCTGCTGCGCGGTGTCATAGCAGCCCTCAATGGCGAGCGGGTATTGCAGGGCGCCAGCTTCCTGGCCCATTCGCTGGATAAACAGTTTGCCTCACCACTTCTGACCATCATTGACGACGGAACAAGATCCCGCTCTTTGGGATCGGCACCCTTCGACGGTGAGGGAGTCCCGACACAACGACGGGTGCTTGTTGAAAAGGGTGTTGTGAAAGGATTCCTCTACAATTCCATTGCCGCCCGCAGGGCGGGCACCGTCAGCACGGGCAATGCCTCCAGAAACGGCTACAGCTCACTCCCCGGAATAGGAACACATCATCTCTCGCTTGAGACTGGCAAACAGAGCCGAAGCGAGATAATTGCCGCCACTGACAGGGGACTACTCCTCAACGGCGTCACCGGGTACGGGATAGATACTGTAACCGGTAACTTCAGCGGCGGCGCATCAGGCTTCTGGGTTGAGAAGGGTGAGATACTATATCCGGTTGAGGGACTGACCATTGCCGGCAGCGGCGATGCCATTCTCAACGGTATAGACATGATGGGTAACGACATCGACATGAACCGGTCTTTTGCCGCTCCCACCTTCCGGGTGAGAGAGATGCAGATAGGAGGCATCTGATTTCAGCAGGCCCTCAGGGCAGATGATATATCGGGATACCTGAATTGAAATCCCGCTGCTGAAAGACGCTCCGCAGAGACACGGCTTCCTGTTGTCAGCAGCTGGGACATATCTCCCAGGAAGGCACGCAGCAGCCATGCCGGCACATGGGGCAGGAAGAGCGGCAGCCCTTTCTGACGGGCCACCTCCCTCATCAGCATATCATGCGTCACATGCTGCGGCGCCACAGCATTGTATGGGCCAGACATGGCACTGTCTTCCAGAGACATATGATACACACTGCAGAGATCGTCAATGTGGATCCAGGGGAAATACTGATTCCCCGGCCCCAGCCTCACCACCAGTCCTGCCCTGGTCGGCGCTGTAATCCTGTTCAGCGCCGAGCCTGATGATGCCAGCACCACTGCGGTCCTCAGCTTCACCGTGCGCACACCTGCCCCGGCGAAACGATCCGCGGCAGCCTCCCACAACCGGCAGGTCTCGCCGAGAAAATCGCCCGACGGCGGATCAGATTCGGTAAAAATGCTTTCCGAGATCTCCGAGCCGTAATAATTTATACCCGAGGCAGTAATAAAAACAGAAGGTATGATGCCCGAGCCGACAGTGATCCTGTGGAGCAGCTCTCCCGTCACTGTACGGCTGCTGATGATCTCTCTCCTCCGGGCTTTGGTCCACCTCCCCTCACCGATATTGGATCCCGCAAGATGGATTATTGCATCTCCCTCCCGGATCGCATCCTGATCACAGTAGCCGTTCGAAGGGTCCCACCTGAACGACTGGTATTTGCCACCCCTGTTCTCTCCGCGTGTGAGATGCACCACATGCCAACCCGCCATTGCAAGCTGATTGCTCAGGTGTGAGCCTATCACTCCTGTTCCGCCGGTAATTACCACCCTCTGCATCTCTCACTCAAATGATTCGATTATCTCAATGGCGTCGCGGATGCATTTCTCGCACACCTTTTCCGTAAGCCCCCTGGCGGCAATGCGTGATTTTCCCTCACGGCTGTTGAGATCTTCACCCAGCAGGTCAGAGCACTGATCGGATCCGTTTCTCTCATTGAAGATCCTGTTGAACTCCCTCACCCTGTCATAAACCCTTCTCTTGTCGCTCTCAGCCGGCAACCCTGCGGCTCCGTATTTCATTCCCAACCATATATATGCGCCTGTCACTGCTCCGCAGGTCTTCTGAAGCCTTCCCATGCCGCCCCCGAAAGCTGCTGCCGCCCTGGCTGCCGGTTCACTCTCACCGGAGCAGGCCATGAGTACCGACTGCGAACAGCTGTAACCCTCCCTGAAGTAGCTGATAGCCTTATCTGTTAAGTTCATTCGCTTTTTTTCCAAAAATAATCAAATGATATGAACCCCCGAGCCCTGAAATCACAGAACGGAGCAAACTCCGAAAACCTGTACCTGTCCTTTGCGTCCGGCGACTTCGTCGGACGTAGCCGTCAATGTTAGCCGAAGTCCGAAGCTTTACGCTAAGGCTGGTTAAAAAAAATAAGGTGGCAGCTGATTCCCTTTTTGATATGACTTTGAAATGTCATAATTTTATCACCTTCAATCAACAGGGATAAATCAAAAATTTTCACAATGGCAAATCAGAAAAAAATAAAGGGAGTGATCGGTATTCTTACCGGAGGCGGAGATGTTCCAGGGCTCAACCCTGCCATCAGGGCAGTGACCATCAGGGCCAACAGGGAAGGTTACAAGGTTATAGGGCTCCGCAGGGGCTGGGCTGGCATCCTGGAGATAGTAAGGGATCCGAAGGTCGACAACAGTCAATGTTTTCAGGTGCTCACGGATGATATTGTCAACAAGGCGGGAAGGACAGGCGGCACATACCTGCATACATCACGTACCAGGCCCAGCCATGTTGCCAGGGCTTATGTCCCCGATCATCTGAAGGATACCTACAAGGATGATATGAATGACCTTACGCCTGAGGTTCTGAAGAACCTTGAGTGGCTGGGTATCGATTTCCTGATACCGATCGGTGGTGATGACACTCTCAGTTACGGGGTGCATCTCTACAAGCAGGGGGTGAAGGTAGTTGCCATACCCAAGACGATGGACAATGACGTTCCGGGTACGGACTACTGCATTGGATTCAGCACCTGTGTCACCCGTACCATACAGATGACCAACACACTGCGCACCTCGGCGGGGTCACATGAACGCATTATGGTGCTTGAGGTGTTCGGCAGGTATGCCGGTTTCACCGCCATGCTGCCAACCATGGCCGGAGCAGCCAACAGGTGCGCCATCCCGGAATACAAATTTGATATTGAGCTTCTCACCCAGCTGCTGGTAGAAGACCGTAACTCCAACCCGAGCCGGTACTCTATAGTCCTGGTCTCGGAAGGAGCACTCTACAAAGGCGGAGAGATGATATTCCAGGACAGTGAGCTTGATGCCTACGGCCATGCCAAGCTTGGAGGTATTGGCGATCTTGTCTCTGCCGAAATCAAGGAGCACACCGCAAAATACAACGGCGGCAAAACCATAAATATCATTACACAGAAGCTGGGTTACATGGTCAGGGGCGGTGACCCTGACGCTGTCGACTCAATAGTACCGATGGCATTCGGAAACCTGGCCCTCGACCTTATCATGAAGGGCCTGCACGGCAGGGTGGTGGTGCTCAAGAACGGACGCTATGACAATGTGCCCATTGACGTGGTCACCTCCTCAAAAAAGGTTGTTAAGGTATCCGAATACTACAACACTGAAAGGCTCAGGCCATACTATTCAAACTTCGAGATGAAGCCGTTCTTCCTAATGGCGGCAGAATATTGAAAATAATCTCTTCAGATATAAAGGAAGGTGATGCCGGATCAAACAGGGCATCACTTTCTTTGTTTCAGCGGGAAAAACAACGGGGGTGAAGGATGGGCTTGTAATAAAATCGACCGGCAGCCGCTACAGGGTGCTTGCCGATGACGGCATGATCCATGAATGTGTCCTCAAGGGAAGGTTCAGGGTCAGCGGTCTCCGCACTACCAATCCGGTGGCGGTGGGTGACAGGGTGACTCTTGACGGGAAAGAGAACGTGATCACATCCCTTCACCCGAGACGTAACTATATCATCCGCAGAGCATCAAACCTCTCCAGGGAATCGCAGGTCATCGCAGCCAATATTGACCAGGCATTCCTGATGATTGCCGTCACCATGCCATCTACACCGATAGAATTTATCGACAGGTTTCTTGCCACCGCCGAGGCCTACCGTATACCTGCATCCATATTGATAAACAAGAGAGACCTATACAACGCTGAAGATAGGGCTGTTGCCGATAAGATACAGAGTGTATATGAAAAAATCGGGTACCCTGTATATACTATCTCCGTTACAACGGACAGCAGCATAAGCCAGATCACGGCTGCACTGATGGGGAAGATCACCCTGCTCTCCGGCAACAGCGGCGTAGGGAAGAGCACCCTGCTCAACAGGCTCAATCCGGCACTATCACTCAGAACAGGAGAGATATCTGAGTATCATGAACAGGGCCGCCATGTGACCACTTTCCCGGAGATGCATCCTCTTCCGGAAGGAGGATATGTCATTGACACACCCGGCATCAGGGGATTCGGCGTTATCGACTTCGACCGCAGTGAGATATATCATTTCTTTCCGGAGATTTTCCGGAGATCATCTGAATGCAGATTTTACAACTGTCTCCACCTGGCAGAACCTGACTGTGCCGTGCGTAAAGCCGTTGCCTCCAACGAAATTGAACCCTGGAGATATAAAAGCTACATCAGCATGATGCTGGAAGACAATGATAAGTACAGATAATCGTTATGCTATAGGTAAGAACTGCTCCTGAATGAAAAAAATACCTCTTGTTGCCTGGTCTTCTTTCTTCCTGATCATGCTGGTCACGGTTATATTCTACCTGAGCCTCTACAGGAACCAGATAGAATATTCCAATAAACTGCTTGACAGACAGGTAATGATAGCCGGCTCCGATATTGACAATACCAGCATGTATATTGTCAGTGACCTTGCGGAACTGGATTTTTCAGACGATTTCTCAGGCTTTTTCACCGATGAACTTACCAATGAGAGGGTCACCGAGAGGATGAAGCTCTACTACTCCAAGTATGAGGATATCGTTGTCGGACTCATGCTATACAACACCTCAGGCGATGTTTATACCCTCTTCAAGGATGAGGAGAGGAATGCATGGCTCGACGGATCGTACAAAGCCCAGTCTGTGCCTGAGATATTTGAGACAGAGCATCTGGAGTCAGAACGTGACCGCTACAGGTATTACCTGCCGGTATTTAATGATGGCAGGGTACTCGGTAACCTTGTGATAACAGTTGATTTCAAGAAGTATTTCTCCAGAATCTTTACCAAATACAATCTTGAGCAATACCAGTGGCAGTGGGTTGTCAATGACACCGGCGGAATAATCTTCGACAATCACGGTGGCGAGGTAAGCTACAGCCAGCTGAAAAAAATTGCCGAAGGCATCACTCTCGGAAGTTCGGGAAGGATAACTCACGCCATGGAGCATGAAGGCCTCAGCAACGAGGTGATCTCTGCCTACTATCCGGTGACGCTACTGGGCCTCGATTTCGGGATGGTCTTTTCTGCCCCGACAGATTTTTTCCGGAAGTATATTGTCAGGAACTCATTCATTCTGGGTCTGCTGACTATGCTGACACTTCTTTTCATTATCGTACTGTTCCGGTATTCCTCAGGGCGACAGGCTCGTCAGCTTAAAAAGACTACCCGGTCGGAGAAGACACTTCTCTCACTGATGGAGGAGATGCCTGCCGGCATCATCGTCTGTAATGCCGGCCGCGAGATCCTCACTGCGAACCGGGAGGCGGCACAGCTCTTTGGCTATGAGACTGATGGTGAGATGATCGGCAAGCTGGTGCCTGACCTCTCAGCCGGAGACTTCGAAGGTGAAGGCGGTGACGGCAATATCATCAGGCTGGGTGGCCCCGGAGGCGAGAAGGTGATCTTCCACAACAGCACTCCGGTGCAATATCACGGCGAGAGCTCCACACTGGAGGTTCTGGTTGATGTAACATCACTGGAGCTGGCACGCCGTCAGGAGGCAGATGCAAATATTGCCAAGTCAGAGCTTCTTGCACGCATGAGCTTTGAGATACGCACTCCCCTCAGCGGCATACTGGGCATGACCGATATGCTTAACAGGGCCGAGCTGTCGGAGGAGACCAAGGAGGTGGCCATGCTGCTCAGACGGTCGGCCGACCTGCTTCTCAATATCATCAATGATATCTTCGATGTCTCCAAGGTAGAGACCGGCAAGATGATACTCGACGAGATCCCGTTCCGGCTCAGGGAGCAGGTCGACTATTGTATCAACCTCGTCAGGAGAGAGAACCCCGACACTGCCGTAAGGATATCCTCATCGGTTGAGCAGTCGGTACCGGAGAGCCTCATCGGTGATCCCTACAGGCTGCGTCAGATCATCACCAACCTGCTGAACAACTCCCTTGCCGGGACAAAAACGGGAGAGATAAAGGTAGGATGCAGGGTCAGAAAGTCGGAGGGAAACCGGTTCATCCTTGAATTTACCGTAGCTGACACAGGCACTAACTATACCAAGGCAGAGATCAAGAAGCTGTTTGGCGACTACATCACCAAACTGAGCGATCGTTCCGACTGGTCAGAAGAGCTTAAGCTGGGTCCTGTGCTTGCGCGTCAGCTCACTGAGCTTATGGGCGGCGAGCTGCATGCCGAGAGTCCTGCCGGCAAAGACTCATCCGGAAAGGAGAGGGGACTGAAGGTGACATTTACCGTCAGCGTACACCTGAATGAAAAGATTACCAAGGAGATAGATCTCAGTCGTTACAACGAGACGGCGATGATACGCACTCTTGCCATTACAGGATCACACGGCCGTGATGATGACTTCCTGGGCATCATGCACCGCATCGGTCTCCCGGTAGCGGTGACCAGCTTCCAGAAGCATACGGTGTCACAGATAAAAACGAGCCTGGGAGACGAACAGAACAGGTATATTCTACTGGTTATCTTTGATGAACCTGAGGTTGACGGTTTTGAGGCTGCACGAGAACTGATGGAGGCAGGAATGACCGGCAGGCATATCGTGCTTATGTTTACCTCCAGGGATCCCAAGGGCCACTATGCCAAATGCGTTGACATGGGCATTGACCATCTTCTTGTCAAGCCTTTTGCCGGCGAAGATCTTATCAATGTCCTCAAGGATCACTTCCCCGGCCTCAGGGACCACAGGGGCACCGTATCGTCTGACAAATCAGACCTGCCCGAAATCCTTGTCGTTGACGATAACTATCTCAACAGGAAGGTGGCAGGCTCACTGCTGAAGGTGCTGGGCGTCAATGCCGCATTCGCCTCCGGTGCCGACGAATCCATTGCTATGGCTGCCGCCAGGAGCTATGATCTTATCCTTATGGATCTTATCATGCCGGAGAAGGATGGTTTCGAGGCTGCAAAGAGCATCCTGGAGATGGACAGTTCAGCAATTATAGTGGCACTCTCGGCAGATACCATGCCCGAGACACGGACACGTGTGGAGCAGGCCGGAATGAAGGAGCTGCTCTCCAAACCGGTGACGGTGGAGGAGCTGAGAAGAGTGATAACCAGGTATCAGAGGCACGACTGACACATGGCACTGAACATCACCGGTCTTGATCCTGAAGAATTCCTTGCCCGAAGGGCGGAGATGCCGCTGGTGGATGTCAGGTCTCCTTCTGAATATGCATACGGGCATATCCCCGGGGCGGTGAACATACCTCTTTTTGATGACAGCCAGCGGGCTGAGGTGGGTACTCTCTTTAAGAAGGAGGGCAGCACCCCCGCCGTTATTCGCGGTATTGAGCTGTCAGCACCTTATATGCCGGCAAAACTGAGGCAGGCACTGTCGCTGGCCCCGGAGCGAGAGCTGCTGCTCTACTGCTGGCGGGGAGGGATGCGCTCCGAGGCCATGGCATGGCTCTTTCACACAGGAGGGATAAAACCCATGCTCCTCACCGGTGGATACAAGGCCTACAGGAATCATATTCTGACCAGCCTTGCTGCCAGGAGAGATTATGTCATACTGGGGGGGCTTACAGGAAGCGGCAAGACCGGAATACTGAATCATCTGGGCAACGCCGGGGCACAGGTGACCGACCTGGAAAGGCTGGCATCACACCGGGGGTCGGCATTCGGAGCCCTGGGACAGCCACCGCAGCCCTCCTCGGAACACTTTGCCAACATGTTGTATGAAGATCTCTCCGGCAAGAGAGATGTTGAAGCTATATGGCTGGAGGATGAAAGCCGCAACATAGGAACCGTTTTTATGCCCGACAGCTTCTTCGAACAGATGCAGAAAGCACCGGTGGTGGCCCTGATGATGAGCATAGAGACACGCATGCCTCGACTGCTCGAGGAATATGCCTCCTTTCCCCTGGAACAGATCGTCGCTTCGGTGATGAGGATATCGAAAAGGCTGGGGGGTGACAGAACCAGGGAGGCGATCGAAGCGCTGCAGAAGGGAGACTTCAGCACTGCCATAAGGATCACCCTTGAGTATTATGACAAATCATACCGCTACGGTCTGTCAAGGCGACCTGAGGGTCAGGTGGTTTATGTGGAGACCGATACCGATGACGTGGCAGTGAATGCCTCAAAGGTGGCAGCGGCAGCAGCTGAGATGGTCTCAGGAGGTCACTCTTTCCTGAGTGATGAGGCATCAACCCGCCTGAAGACCCTGTCAGACCGCCTCACCTGTGCGGGCAGGTGAACGGAGCATAACTCACCCTTATTTACGGTATCAGCATCCTTTTCAGCAGAGTCCCTCAGGCCGGTGACTGTATACTCAACAATACCCGTTGTGGGTCCTGTTATTATCAGCTCGTCGCCAACACTCAGACTGCCGGTCTCAAGCCTTATCTCGGCAACACTGAGCCTGCTGAAGAAGTTGGTGATCTTTCCAAGATAGATCTTTCTTCTTGTGGCTGCGGATCCGTAGGTTGTGCTCCACTCTCCCAGCCTCTGGCCAAGGTAATAGCCATCCCAGAAACCCCTGTTGAAAACGGTCTCCAGACGGCTCATCCAGCCGGTGACCCTCTCCGCCCCGAAGGTACCCTCTGCCACCGCTGCTGCAGCCTCACTGTAGCACTCAGTGACGGTCTTCACATACTCTGCCGGCCTGGCCCTGCCCTCTATCTTCAGCACCCTGGCACCGGAATCTATGATCTGGTCGAGGAACGCTATGGTGCAGAGATCTTTGGGTGACATAATGAACTCATTGTCAATATCCAGTTCATACCCGGTCTCACGGTCGGTCACGGTATAGCCTCTGCGGCAGGTCTGGTAGCAGTTACCCCTGTTTGCGGATGCATTGTACTCATGAAGACTAAGATAGCATTTGCCAGAGACAGCCATGCAGAGAGCACCGTGGACAAACATCTCCAGCCTGATAAGCTCACCGCCGGGACCGCGGATATCATCACCGACGACGGTGTCATGTATCTTCCGCACCTGCTGCAGGTTAAGCTCACGCGACAGGACAGCCACATCAGCCCACCGGGAATAGAACTTCAGTGACTCACTGTTGGAGATGTTGAGCTGTGTTGAGAGATGTACCTCCAGGCCTCTCTCCCTGGCTGCCGTGATGGCCGCCTGGTCAGTGGCTATGACGGCTGATACGCCGGCATTAGCGGCAGCGTCAAGTATCACCCTTAGCTCATCCATCTCATCGTCATACATGACGATATTCAGTGTGAGGTAGCTCTTCATACCGTTGTCCCTGCAGAGCGCCGCCAGCTCCTGCAGATCATCCACCGTGAAGTTATCCGAGGAACGGGCCCTCATGTTCAGCTTGCCCACGCCAAAATATACCGAGTCAGCCCCTCCGGCGATGGCTGCCCTGAGCGTCTCGCGTGAGCCTGCCGGAGCCATGATCTCTATGTCGCTTCTCTTCATCACGGTACCCTTCCTTCGCCTCTCATTTGTTAAGTATGACCCTCATTGAGCATCCGTTGCCGGGCTCGGAACGGAGAACGAATATCTTACCCCCGTGATACTCTTCCACAATCCTCTTTGAGAGAGAGAGGCCCAGTCCCCATCCCCGTTCACGGGTCGAATAGCCGGGCTTGAAGATGGTTTTGAAGTCCTTCCTCGGAATACCCTTGCCGGTGTCTTCCACATCAATGAAAGCTTCCCTGTCGTTCTCGCTCATGGTGATAGTAATGGTTCCGCTGCCTTTCATGGCATCTGCCGAGTTCTTGACGAGGTTCTCGATCACCCAGCCAAGAAGCACGGCATTGAGAGGCACGGCACTGCATGATGAGGTGTTGTTGACGACCCTCAGCCCGATTGTTGAGGCTAGTCTCTTTCTCAGGTACCCTGCTGTTGCCTCTGCCAGCGCGGGAAGGTCGGCAGGCTGAAGCTTTGGTTTTGACCCTATCAGGGAAAACCTCTCCGCAACACGCACCAGCCTCTCCACATCGGCAGGTAACTCCTCGGCTATATCAGTGCCCGGATACCTGCTGCTGATGATCTCACTCCATGCCGACAGCGATGATGTGGGTGTCCCGAGCTGATGCGCCGTCTCACGTGAGAGTCCGACCCACACCTGGTTCTGTTCAGCCATGCGCGAGGAGCTGAAGGCAACATATGCCACTGCAATGAACAGCAGTATCACGCCGAGCTGTACATATGGATATATCCTGAGCTGACGCAGGAGGGTGCTCTCTCGGTAATAGAGGTAGTTGCTGATGCCGTCACCGAGCACCAGGGTGATCGGTTCATTACGCTTCTCCATGCGGCTCAGCTCACGCTGAAGGGAGAGCGTGTCGGACGCAATACCTGTCGGGATATTACGATGTGATATGATGTTTTTGTTACCGTCAGTAAGAATCACAGGTACGGTGGTGTTATCCTCGATGATCCGGAAGAGGAATTCGAAGTCATCAGACGTGACCAGCCGTCTTGTTGCCTCGGCCCACTGCTCAGCCTTCTTTTTCTCTTCCTGCTTGAGCTTCGCCACAAGCTGCTGTGTGTAAAAGAGTGACCCGAGGCCAATGACAACCGCAAATACCAGGAGCAATAGCTTCCATACCAGCTTCTTACGGTAGATGTTCATTGCTCACCTCTTCTTTCTGAGTATGATTTTCAGGGGACTTTCCTTTACCTCTTCCTGTTGCTGGGCGGCGGGAGTGGCACCCTCCTTTCCCTCTTCCCAGGTGATGGTGAACCTGGGCTTGCCCTCAGATGGTTTGGTGATGAGTGTGTCTGACCTGTACCAGCCGTACTCCTCGTTGAGTATCCCCTTCAGCTCCTGCTTCTCCAGGGCTATGTCGGTCTTAATGTTATCCTGTGCCTGGCCGAAGTCATATTTAACTTCCGTCTTGCCTCCGACACACACTATCTTCAGGGGGATGGTTGCCTTGCCGCTGCCGTCAACCGTCACCTGTCCGAAGGAGCTCACGCCGCGGTTGCGGTCCCTGGCTTTACGGCTCATCACCTCCGACAGCAGGAGGCGCAGGTGATAGGAATAATCGCCATCGAATTTGTGACTGCCGTAGAGGGTAAAGTTCACGGCTGAGGAGTTGATGAGCATCCTCGGGATGGAGACCGTCTCATTTTTTATGAAGAGGTCATTCTCCATCATTGAGAAGGAGATATCCTTCAGCTCATCCAGGTCAAGATATGACGAGAGACTCTCTGCCGGCCCGAAATCCGTCAGCCTTCCTTCCTTGATTAAAAGATGTGCCTCGGCAATAAGTGCCGGCCTTATGATCCTGTAAAGCGAATCGAGGGGAGCCAGTAAGTTGACGGTTCCCGTAAGATTGCCCCGCAGATTGTCACTCACAATGAAGCTCTGGCCGAAGTTATTGAAGGCGGTAAATGCCCTGTTGATATCAGTACCCTCAACATCAAGTTTGACCCTGGCAATGTAATCGCCCTCTTTCTGCTTGCCGAGCATTAGTTCTCCTTCAAGGAGTCCCCCAAGACCCTCTGAGCTTATATCTTTGAAGGTGAACACATAAGGCCTGTAATCAATTGAGGTTTTCAGATGTGACGCCCTGAAGCCTTTAAAGATCAGGCTGTCAGCAGCAAATCTCACATCAGCGGTTACGGATGCCGGGAAGATATCCCTCCTCTGTCCTTCACTACGTTCAATGACAGTGTCTCTGACGGCGAACTTTTCCGGCATGAACATATCTGTCCTGACATCTCCGCTGACATAAAGCATTACCGGTCGTCCCGAGAGCCACGCTGTGAAGTCGCGCATGGAGGCATCGATGATGAAGTGCTGATCTGCATAGGTAAGTACAAGGCTGTCTGCAACCAGGTCATTCATGACTTTGACCGAACCGTTCATTCCTGTGAGTGACAGTCCCTTGTCTCCGAACGAAGCTCCGAAGTCACTGAAGACAAGCGATATCTCCGGGTTGAGAAGAGGCAGCGCCGCCGCTTTTAGTTTCATGGTGTCAGGGAGGGTGCCCGAAAGACGAATGCTTCCCGACAGCAACCCGGTCTGATCATGAATATAACCAGGGTTGATTATTTTGCCCAGGTCGTCAAAGTCGAGATCACCATCAAGACTCAGTATTATGTGGGGAGAGGTGAGGTTGTTCAGCATGAATGAGCCTTTCAGGTTTGCCGAGCCGTAGGATGCGTCAAGCTTGTCAACGGTAAACCGGAAAGTCTCCGGTCCGTTGCGGTCACCGTTAGTCAGGCTACCGCGGAAATCAAGACTGTTGACCCTGAACCCTGATGCCGTGTGGCTCATCCTGCCGCCCGATAACCCGAAGTTCATTTCGATGTGAGGTCTGCCTGCCTCACCATATGGGCCGCTGATCATGCATTCAAGATCGAGGATCCCTGATGGAGTGAAGCTGCCCGCGAGTTTTCCCCATCTCTCAGGAAGGAGTTTGGAGAGTGAGGAGATATCTATCTTCTGTCCTGTGAGGGCAAGATTCAGCTTCTTCGCAGTGAAGTTTACATTGCCATCTATGTTAAAACCCAGTCCAGCCAGCTCCAGTACCCCTTTTGCTATCGAGAAGGAGTTGGCCGACTTGCGCATCCGGAGGCTGGCGGAGGCCGGCAAGTCATGGAAATAGAGACCACCGATGGTGGCGGAATCGACTGCGGCACTGAGGGCAGCATTAAGGAAGATACCCGTTCTGAATATCTCTCCTCCAAGGGTAGCCTGGCTGATGTTGCCCGCAATCCTCATTTCGCTGCTTCTGTCATGCCACATCACGGTTATATTCTTTGCACTTATATTCTTCAGACGGACATTTTTTCCTCCTCCCTCCCTGCCGGTAAGCACCTCGAAGTTGATGTTGCCCCTCTTGTCGGTAAGCATGGTTATCTCTCCGTCACTGACAGTGATGGATTTCACTGCCACGGTGCCGGTAAGCAGCGATGGGAGAGAGATCTTAAGTGAGAGAGAGGAGGCGTAGAGGAGCGTGTCTCTGTTGTCACCGGCAAACTGTGTCCTGTCATAATATGGTGATGGGGCAACAAGCAGGTCGTCAAACTTCGCACCTATGTTAGGGAATGACGACAAAACCGTCAACCTGAAACTGCCGTAGGATATCCTGGTGTTGACTGACTCATTGACTTTCCTGGTCAGTGCTGCCGTAATCTTCTCATGGCGCAGTGTGGTATAAAGGAGCAGCAGGACAAGGCTCAGCAGGAGCAGTCCGCCAGTAAGGAGAGCTATTTTTTTCAGCCAGCTCATTGTCACAGTCGATGCCGGCACTTACTTTGGCTTCCTGGCAAGCAGAAAGGAGAGATCGGTTCCGGGGATCACCTCCACAGGCTCCCTGCCGTACCTGAAGATGCGGCAGTTACGCGGACCGATGAGTGAGAGCTTCTTATCTTCCAGGAGAAACATTGTTCCCTCGCGCAGTCCGGCGACGAAGATATTCCTGTTGACCTCTATAAACTCCTGTATCCTCTGCTCACGTGTCTCTCCGGCATGGCCTGCAGGATTGGCATCAAGATAATGAGGATTTATCTGGAAGGGTATCAGCCCGAAAGCCCTGAAAGAGGAGGGGGCCGTTACCGGCATGTCATTGGTGGTCATGATAGTCGGACATACCACATTGGAACCTGCACTCCATCCTATATAGGGTGTGCCGCCAAGCACCATTTTTCTCACAGCTGCTATAAGCCCGTTTTCCCTGAGGCATTTGAGAAGCATCCAGGTGTTGCCGCCGCCGACCACTATTGCCGGGGCATCCATGACAGCCTGAACCGGATCACTGAAGTGGTGAATGGATACGATATCGTGCCCCACCTCCCTGAACCGCGATCTTACCTTCTCCTCATAGGCATCGTATGAGAAGGTGACGGCTGCATATGGGATAAATAGTGCCTTCACTTTTCTGTTGCCAAGAAAATTCCGGATATTGTTTCTGGGATACTCGAGATATGCCTCTCCGGCATTGGTCGAATTGCTGATAAGTAAAAGTCTCATATCTGTCGGGTTTCCGTTTTATGTTTGCAATTTCAAGGTTTCAACGCTCTGCTGTCCGCGCTGTTGTGTCAAATGTACAACGCACTTCTGCCCTCACTGTTGTACCAAATGTGCAACGCTCTGCTGTCTTGGCTGTTGAATCAAAGATACAACACCCTGCTGTCCGCACTGTTGCGCCAAAGATACATAAAAAAAAGAGAGGGTATTTCCGTGAAACACCCTCCCGTTATCATGCCGGTGCGGCAACCCCGACGCTGCCGTCAGTCGTTGAATGTCATAGCTAATCCGACCTCAAAGGGATAGAGCTCCGGCCCTTTTCCCTTTTCGAACATCTGTGACAGGTAACAGGTGCCGTAAACATGAACCATTTCGTACCCTGCCCGTGCCGTGACACCGTATCTCAGGACATTGAGGCTGAAGTCGTCATGGTTTTTCTCCTTCTGTTTTCCGTCATCGTAATATACCACCTTGGTGTGGGAGCCCAGCTTTACTGCCCCGATGACCCCTGCCCCTATGTTTATGGTGCTTCTGTGCGTTACAGGTATCTGTAGTTCCAGTATCACTGGCAGGACTCCGTATACTGTTGCCAGCTTACTCTTTTCATAATTAATACCCTCAGCAGGATAATATGGCGCCAGGATACCACCGTCAGCCGAATAGACCGAGTTGTTGCCGTCAAAACGGTAGTTGTTGAAGTTGACACCCAGTGCTGACACAATTCCGAAGTGGCGCGACAGACCCAGGCTTACCGACGGGGAGATGATATTGAAATTCGTGGATTTGGCCGTGTTGAGGTCGAGGTAGCTTTCGGCCATTACGGGGTTACGACCCCACTGTCCGGTGGAGTAGCTGTTGAAGCCCAGTTCAATGCCTCCAAGGTGACCGTCAAAGTATCTTCTTGCCGGGATACAATCCTTATCCTCATACTCATCTTCATCTTCAACACTCATCTCCGTGATCTCCCCGTCAGTCACTATCCTGACAGCCTTTTTCCCGATCCGAATCACCGTCTCGTCTCCCGTCTCCTCCACAGTCATGATACCGCCAATGTTGATGCGGGTGGTGTCCTCTGTCTCCACGGAAAGATCCATGGTTTCTTCAACCTCAATAAACACCTCTTCTGACTCATCTGCAATGAGAGTGTCTGCCTCCGCTGCGATGCCCGCTTTGGCTTTAAGGGAATCCGGAGGAGTGACTTTTCCTGCCTCCGCTTCAAGTTTCTCAAGCTCCTTCAGTTTTTCTTCCTTCTCCTGTGCCTGCACCGGAAGGATCAGCGCAGTGATTACAGCAATTGCAAAAAATTTTCTCTTCATGGCGTTTACTTAATTATTATTTCACGGGTCGAATGAAACCTGCATGAATACAGTAGTCATTTACTGCTGTGAGTTGCTGCTCATGCAAGTTTCTGTTCTTTATTGGTGGGACGATCGGGGCACCCGGAAAGTTACAGTCAGGGGTAAGTTTTTTTTACCGGGGCAGAGAAGGTGAGCAGCGAGGAGCTGAAATTCGTTGTAAGCGGTTCCCCTTCATTATTTTTTTCCTGTTCCAGTTCCATCTCCCATCCCAGTACTCTGTTCACTCCCCTGATGCACGCATTGGCAATCAGGTATCCGTCAACACTTTCCGGTTCTTTTGTTATCGCTCGCGCCAACATGGAGACACCCCGGACTATCCAGTTACGATCTCTCTCCGCTGCCTCCACAGGGTTGACAGCCTTCAGTTCCACCGGGGCGAGGCGGGAGGCTTCCGGTGCGGCCGCCAGGATGGGGAGTTCCCCGGCAAAATCATGCATCGTAACAATAACGGCATCTGATGTATGCGATTCCGGGGTTCTGCTGCCTGCCCACTCTTCACTTATTGCATCGGGGGATGAGCTGGTCACTGAGGCATCAATGTTATTCTGTTGCTTTACAAGAGTTATACCCTCTGCCGGCAGGGTTCTGATGACCGGTGATGCCTCGGCAATGAGTGCTTCACTCATTGTCTGTGCCTCAGCTATTGTTATTGCCTCATCCACTTTTTCTGTCTCAGCAACTGCCGGCGCTGCTGATCGGGTGCCGGACTTCGTCACTAACGGGCCCAGGATTACCATGGCTGCCAGTGTCGCGGCGACAGTAAGGGTGACAATCAATGTGCGTCTCATGGCGTAGGCAGCCGGAGCAGCTTTCAACATTCTGTTTCTGCCTTCCCACCTGTCGTTCAGCGGTGAGAGCCTGATTTTCCTGAAGCTCTCTGCGCGGATTCTTCTTTCAGGACTGGCGGCCAGAGCCTCCTCTGTCTCGGCAAGACTGTCACCACGGAGAGAATCATCGGCCCATGCCGCCGCAAGGAGGTCAAACTGATCATCTGTCAGTTCTTCCGGCCTGCGAAACAGCCTGCGGCCCGACGGCAGACTGTCACCAGACGGTGTCAGTCGCGGGAATTCCATATCTTCCGTTATTGCCATACTGATGTCTTTACCAGATAGTTCCTGAGAGCCACACGCCCCCTGAAGATATAGGTTTTGACCTGTGCCTCGGAGAGTCCGGTGATTTCAGCTATCTCCCTGTAACTGTACCCTTCATAGTCCCGCAACAGAATGACCGAGCGCTGTGCTTGCGGAAGGGTCTCCAGGGCCCTGTGCAGCACCTCGTTAAGGTCGCTGCCGTTATCCTCCGCATATAGTGAGCTGTCATCATAGTATTCCACATCCACCAGCCTGGAGTCTTTCCTGATAACATCAATCATCCTGTTGTATGCCGTTGAAAAGAGCCATGATTTCACGGCGCCGTACTCTATTTCAGTGACACACCGCCACAGCTTCTCGTAGGTATCCTGTACGATATCGTCAGCCCTGTGGCTGTCCTTGATGCTGCGGAGGATAAACCGGTAAACATGGTCACCGAACTCCCTGACGGCGTTATTGTACTCTTTTATGGTCATTCAGGTCAATGCACTGACATCATAAAGACGGCTGTAAGATGGCAAATGTTACAGCTCTCAGGAAAAAAAAGCCGCCGGTGTGCAGTTTTCAACTGCTTCACCGGACGGCCTATTCAGTGATATAGGTTTTTCTTATTTCTCCTGGTAAACCCTGATCCAGTCGATCTCCATTGATGAGATCCCTCCTATGGGCTTGTCTACGCCGCCGGCAAGGTTTATATACATCTCCTCCTGGGGCACGCCGGTTGTCTGGCGCATCACCTCCACGCCATTGATCTTCCAGATTAGGCTCTGGGGCGTCCACTCGAGGGTGTATATGTAGAAATCAGAGAGATACCTTGATCCGATGCTCTTTTTGTAATGGTTGCCAGGGGAGGAGAAGAGGTCAAACCAGACCTTTCCGTTTCCCGACCTGCAAACGTCAACATGAGGTGTAATTCTGTTACCGATCAGCCAGAAGGCGTTGCGGACATTGTGGTCGGCAAGCTTGATCTTGGCAGAGAAGATCCCGTATTTCTGCCTGAATGAGGCGCCGGTGTTAACTATACCGGAGGTAAAGTTGAAATCCTTGTTATAGAAACCCTTTGACGAATCCCATACCTTACCGGTTATCTTCTGTGGTTTGGTGATGATGCGAAGCACGCTGTGACGCACCTCTAAATTGTCCGAAGGTGTGTAATAGTGAAGATCAGTGGCAATACTGTAGCTGTCGTGAAGCAGTTTATCTCCCCAGTAGTATTTGTTGATCCATTTGCTGCTGTCAGGGGCAGGTCCGTCGAACTCATCGCTGAAAGTGAGTTTGCGGTTTTTGATGATATCAAACTTGTTGGAATCCTTAACGCTGAAGTACCATTTGATGTCAGGTGAACTCTTCAGGGTCTCATACTCCTTAAGCTCCTTGAACATCTCACTCTTTTCGAACCGGCGCTTATCGAGCAGGTACTCTTTCCTCTCCGTAAACTCCTTAGTCTTGAGATACTCCTGGAGTTCATGGTACCTCTTCAGGCGTGCGGAATCCTTTACACCGGTGTAGTTGTGATATTCCTTTGAATTGCGGAACCTGTAATAGGAAACAATATCCGAAGCACTCTTTTTGGTTTTGAGTTCCTGCAGCTTCTGATATTCGGGAGTATCCCTGAATGTGACGGGCTTCATGTTTTTCTTCAGCAGGAAGGCCGATGAGGTCACCAGGGACTGCAACTCGGAGAACCTCTTCACCTTTTCGGGATTAAGATTCTTCTTAACCTCCTTGTCTTTCTTCAGTTTTTTGAATTCCAGCCACTTGCCATACTCCTCCGTATCCTTGAATGTCACCGGTTTCATCTTCTCCTTCTGCCTGAATTCAGGCGACTGCACGAAGAGCTGAAGATCTTCGATATCCTTTATTCTGGCTGATCCGTCAAGCGACTGGAAATTCTTCAGGAGGGCGCTGCCCTCTGTCCTGAAATATGATACAATGTCTTTTGCCTTCTGCAGGCCCATGAATTCAGTCTCCCTGGCGTGCTCCTCCGAGCCTTTGTAGGCAAGCGATTCTATCTCCTTCTTTTTCTGCATGAAGCCGGCCGAGTTGACACTCTCGTGCAATACGTTGTATCGTGCCAGTGCTTCAGAGCCGGCAAAGGCGATCATCTTTTCATACTCGGCAATCAGAGCCTTCTCTTCCTGTTCGATCTTGGAGGTTGAGGGGATCATCCCCAGCATCAGCTTTAAGGTTGACATTGCAGGTTGCTTTTTGGTATAGTTCGGATAAAGTTAAATATCTTTCAAACATTATAGTCGCATCAGCCAATTATTTGTTAATTAGGCAATAACAAACAAAATCGGATCAGTTGCGACAAATAGTTTATTTTCAACAGAATAAAAACGGATGAAAAAGCTCATTATTGTTACCCTTCTGATAATGGTGGCCTCCTGTGCCACTGTGAAACAAACAACCCAGTCCGCGGAGGAGGACCAGGACCATCTGATTCTTGCCACGCTATGGTACCAGAAATCAGCCGAGATGCGCGCACTTTTCTACCAGTGCTTCCGGAATGCGGAGATCGCTCTTGCGGAAAACCTCGCATGGGCTGGCCGGGTGAAGCCCGCAGCCGTAGTTCTTGATATTGACGAGACCCTGCTCGACAACTCCCCCTTCCAGGGATGGCAGGTATTTGAGAAGAAATCCTTCAACAATGACGACTGGTTCCGGTGGGTGGAGCTGGCACGCGCCAGGCCTCTCCCGGGTGCGGTGGAGTTCACCAGGTACGCCGATTCACTGGGAGTGGAGGTCTTCTATGTCTCCAACAGAACCGTGCAGGAGATGGGACCCACAATTGAAAACATGGCAACCCGGGGATTTGTCAACGCCGACAGCACCCACATGCTGCTTAAGGAGACAACCTCCTCAAAGGTGGAGAGACGGGCACTCATTGAAAAGGACTATGAAATTCTGTTGTTGGTAGGAGACAACCTCGCGGATCACAGCGGGCTTTACGAGAAACGGGGCTCTGACTACGGTTTTGAGGCTGTTGATGCTGACCGCCACCTGTTTGGCACGAAATACATTGTGCTTCCCAACCCCATGTACGGCAACTGGCTCAATGAGATTGTCCGGTCAGCCCCGGTCAGCACTGAGCATGAGAAACTTCTGAACATGCTTGAGGGGTTCTGACACCACCCCTGCAATTCTAAATATTTACAAATCCCCCCGAAATATTGTTGTATCAAAACATCAGTAATGATGTTATAATGTTGTTTTATAACAACAAATAATATATATTTGTGTTTTATTATCAAAACAATTATGGAATCAATTCTTGAGCTCTCTGAGTCCAGAGTGACAAACATTTCCGCAAATCAGTCCCGGTATCTTATGAACCAAATACCCGGGGACCAGAGACTTGTATTGATCCGTGGCTCAAGAGGCACCGGCAAAACCACACTGTTGCTTCAATTTCTGAGGTCTCTTGAACTTCCCTCTTCCAGGGCTGTGTTTATAAGCCTAGATGACATTATTTTCAGTCGTCACCCAGCCGAGGATTTTACTGATTGGTTTGTCAAAAGAGGGGGAGAATACCTTTTTATTGACGAAGTGCACAGAAATCCTAATTGGTCTGTAATTGTCAAATCACTGTACGACCGTTATCCGAATCTGAAAATGCTTATTTCCGGGTCTTCCGCATTACAGATGGAGAAGGGAGAAGCAGATCTCAGCAGGCGGATGCTTACCTTAAATCTGAATGAACTTTCCCTGAGGGAATTTATTTCGATGAAATATGATATTGATTTCCCGGCAATATCTATAGAAGAGTTGTTGATTGGGCACGAAAGAATAGCCAGGGAAGTATCATCTCAGGCAAAGCCACTGATGTTTCTTGATGAGTACCTTAAATACGGGGCATACCCCTATTTCCTGGAAGGGATCCAATATTACCATGAACGTGTTGCAAATTCGGTCAAAGCCGTTCTCGACACTGATCTCCCGGCAGTTTCTGGTATTACTTATGGAACGATTCTTAAGATCAGAAAACTGCTGTCGGTTCTTGCAGAAGCAGTTCCGTTCACTCCAAATATCAATGAACTCAGTGGCAGGGTAGGAATATCGCGTGATCTTTTGTACCGGTATCTTCACCTCCTCGAACAGGCTGGGCTGATATACCAGTTGAGGAGAGATTCAAGGGGTATCAGCATGATGTCGAAGCCAGAGAAAATATATCTTCATAATACAAATCTTTCACAAGCGCTTACACTTCATCACCCTGACAAAGGATCGGAGCGCGAAACCTTTTTCTTAAACCAGGTCTCTGCCAGGTATAAAGTTAATTACCCTGACAAAGGGGATTTTGTTGTAGGTGGCAGGTACACAATAGAAGTAGGTGGCAGGAAGAAAACCGGCAGGCAAATAGCAGAAGTTGATAACGCTTTCGTCGTGAGGGATGATATTGAATATGGTTCGGGAAAAACAATTCCGTTATGGCTCTTTGGGTTTTTGTATTAATTTGCCGATCGTAATCGCAAAATTCACATTAAAATTGCGAATATAATCTTACGATTAAACTGATTAACATCCGGAAGCCCGGCAAGAATTCAAGGATGCCGGTTGTTTTTACTGAATCATATCCCGGATCCCACGGAACTGTAATCACCCTGGACAATTTTGAAGACTTTCTGCTCTGATTATTCTGGTATAATCACCATCAACTGAGCAAATTCTATTTTCCTGATCGATTAGGATTGTATTCATTCAAGACATTATAAATAAATCCTTTACGTCGACGACTATATAAATAGACGAAAAAACATTAATGTCCACTAAAAATTAAAACACAATTGAGCTTGACCATTATCAGTCATATCCTCTACTGTATCAGTTCTTTCAAAGAGTTCTCTGATCGGAGTTTTATCGAAAAGCGACATGCTCAGGATACGGAGAACATTAAAAGTACTGCGATTAAGGTGAAGGTCATGTTCTATAATGGCAACAAGACAATATGCCGTGATTTCCGAAAATATTTGTATTCTGACGGCATATTCGGTAATTCCCCGGAAAGACTTTACATGCAGATGTTGTTTTATCCACCAAAAACCACTCTACCTGCCATCGATTTTTATAAAGCAAGGCAATATACTCCGCTTTAACTTCAAATCTGTCAGTAAGATATGTAAAGCTCCTGTTGTGTTCCGTAGAATAATAAACAATATGCCGGAGAAGACACGGATATTTTTTCCCTGTTTGTTGTCCGGTAAGACGTATCGTTTGGTCAAAGAGAATATTATCAGGACCTTCGAGAAGATCTTCACCCTCAACAATTTCATGTTGAAGATGACCTCTTTGTCTTATTACGAAGTAGGATCCGATGAGATTAACTGTAAAAAGTCGTTCTAGGTCAAAGTAACCTCTGTCAAAGATATAGTATGCATTGGGCTCATAAGGAATATCATCCATGGCATTCATATCATGGACTCTGGCCTGGGTTATATGAAGAAAAGACATTTTCATTTTCATCATCTTGTACAATGCCTGATCAGCGGGTGATTTTTTCTGAAAAAAATTTGCTTTTTCAAAAATCACACCTTATCTTTGACCGACCGTTCAGTCATAAAGACGGTTTTTTATAGGGGGAATTATTGGTTAACCGGTCATTCAAAAAGAGATAAGGGATGTCACCAAGAACTCCGGATCAGTTTGAGATGATGAGGGAGGAGAAGAGAAACCTCATCATGAACGTGGCACTGGAACATTTTTCCAACCAGGGATTCCAGGCTACAACAATAACCCATATAGCAAAGCATGCAGGCATATCAAAGGGCCTCATGTACAACTATTTCAATAGCAAGGAAGACCTGCTTACGGCTATTATGGACAGGTCAGTGACGGAGATATACGGATATTTCAATCCCGATCACGACAGCCAGCTGACCCCCGAAGAATTTGAACTCTTCATACGGAAAGTATTCAGAATTCTTCGTGAAAAGAGACAATTCTGGAAACTGCTCTTCAGGATAATGATGCAGCCGGGAGTATATGAAAAGCTTTTCGGGGATGAATCAGGATCATTGAAAATTACCGGGTTACCCTTCCGGAACTACACCGAAAACATGATGAACCTCCTGGTTGAGTATTTCAAAAAGAAGGGTGACAATGCCGGTCCGGGCTATGACCCGATGACTGATTTGCTAATGTTCATAAACGCAATCAAGGGGTTTGCCATCACCTCAATTTTTTCCGAGGAACAATACCAGGGTGAATATTTTGAAAAAGTAACGGATGCACTGATAAAAAGATATAAATGAGAATTGCATGAGCCGGAGCTTCGCCGGGAATGTAATTGTGACCTTCATGCAAGCCAGACGCAATAAATGACATAAATAATTTACAAGCGAATGTAACTTGCATAAGTAGCAAATCACAAAAGGAAATGATTATTTTTCTTCATGCAGGTTCCATCAGACCAATAAAGTAATAAACAAATAATCCAATGAAAATAACAGGTCAGATAATTGCAGGCATCATTTTGCTGCTTCTGCTGCCAGGCGGCAGGCAGGCCACGGCACAACAGCTGAGTGCCAGGGAGATCATCAGGAAAACCGATGAGAAATTCAACGGTGAGCTCTCGGGCTACAGCGTCATGAGCATGACCATAGTGCGCCCCACATGGCAGCGTACCCTTGAGTTTAAATCGTGGGCACTGGAAGATGACTTTGCCCTCACCCTGATCACCGCACCGGCGCGCGAAAAGGGACAGACATTCCTCAAGCGGGGCACGGAGATGTGGAGCTGGAATCCCGCCATCAACAGGCTTATCAAGCTGCCGCCCTCAATGATGTCGCAGGGCTGGATGGGTTCGGACTACACCAATGATGATATCCTCAGAGAGTCCTCTGTGGTGGAAGACTATACCCACTCCTTCGAGGGAGAGGAGGAGATTGACGGCCGCATGTGCCACAGGATAAGGCTGGAGGCAAAGGATGATGCCGATGTCCTCTGGAGCCACCAGTTGTGGTGGGTTGATAAAAATGAATTTATCGTCCTGAAAGCCGAACTCTACGATGAGGACGGCTACCTGGTCAGGACGGAGCGTGGCACGGAGCTGAAGACAATGGACGGAAGGTTCATCCCCACAGTTATAGAGCTGATCCCCGCCGAGGAGCCGGGCCGCAGGACCATCCTGAAAATAACAGAGGTAAAATTCAATGTGAAAATTGAAGAGAGCTTCTTCTCGCAGCAGAATATGAAGACAATCAGATAGAGTCCGTCAAATATCCATTGGGATGTAACTTACATGAGCAGCAACACGCAAAGGGATATGATTTTTTTCATGTAAGTTCCATTCGACCATTGAAATAAATAATTAATCGAATGAAAAACCATCAGCTTGCCTGGAGAAATCTATGGCGAAACAAAAGGAGGACCCTCATCACTGCGGCATCAGTATTCTTTGCAGTCTTCTTCGCACTTGTGATGAGGTCGTTTCAGCTGGGTACATACGAAAAGATGTACAGGGATGTCATCGAATCCTACTCCGGATACCTGCAGCTACAGCACACTGACTACATAGACGAATCGAATCTTGACAATGGGTTTGTGCTTGAACACTCCCTGTCGGACATCATAGGGGCTGACCCAAATGTAACAGGGGTTATTCCGAAGCTGGAATCGTTCGCACTGGCCGCTGCCGGAAGCCGCACCCAGGGTGTGATGGTGATAGGTATGGATCCCGACAATGAGCAGAAGACTCTGAACATAAAAAACCGTCTCATAAAGTACCGGCTGACTCCTGAGGCAACTGAAGCTCTTATAGAGGAAAACCTGCCTGCCCGCACTGCAAAACTGGTCGATGTTTTTTCAGGTGAGGCCTGGACTGATGAGAAGAGCCTCATCTCTGACCTCGGCATAAGCGATGAAGATTCGGCAGCAGTGATGCCTCTTTTCAGGAAGCATGCATCACTCGACAACCGATATATCAATTCAGCAGATTCGGGCCGTGCTATCATAGGATACGGACTGTCGCGTTATCTCAGTGCTGACGTGGGAGACACCCTGGTGATTATGGGACAGGGCTATCACGGCGTATCCGCAGCCGGACTATTTGTGATCAAAGGGATAGTGAGCATGCCAAACCCCGATATAGACAACGCTTTCGTATATATTACACTTGATGATGCCCGCTGGCTCTATGCTGCACCGGGGATGGTCACCTCGGCCATCATAAGTATAAGCGATACAGATGATAAGGAGCTTCTTCAGACGCAACAGAGGCTGAACGAATTATGCAATAACGGGCTGGTAATACGCAACTGGAAGGAGATGAACGCACTGCTGCTTAACCAGATGGAGGCTGATAACAAGAGCGGGGCAATCATGATAGGCATCCTTTACCTGGTGATAGCCTTCGGAGTTTTCGGCACCGTTCTTATGATGATGGCTGAACGGAGAAGGGAGTTTGGAATGCTGGTCTCAATAGGTATGCAGAAGCGCAAGCTGGCCGGCATAGTAGGTATGGAGATGCTCTTTATCGGGTTGCTGGGTGTGTTGGCAGGCGTGGCGGCATCGCTGCCGATAGTCTTTTACGGCTATGCCCGGCCGCTGCGCTTCACCGGGGAGCTGGCAAGAATGTACGAAGAGTACGGATTTGAACCTGTGATGCCCATGCTTCTTCCGGATACCTACTACCTGTGGCAGGCAGTGATAGTGCTGCTGATACTGCTGATAGCCATCACCTTCAGCGTGCGGAGGATTTTCAAATTGAACATAATAAATGCTCTCAGAGCTTAACAGAAGACTAAGATGATAACATCCATTGCATGGAAGAATGTCTGGAGAAACAAAACCAGGAGCCTGACCGTGATTGCCGCCGTGACCGTGGGCGTCTTTGCCGGCGTATTCGCCATGGCTGCCATCAACAGCTCTATTGTACAGCGGATTGATGCCGCTGTCAACGAGGAGCTGTCGCATATCCAGATAGACAACCCCGGGTTCAGGGGCAGCAGTGACATAGCCAATGTGATAGCTGAACCGGAGAAGGTTGTCTCAGTACTCGAAGAGACACCGGGAGTGACCCATATTACCGGACGGATCATAGTGCGGGGAATAGCCTCAACATCTGCCGGCAGCGCAGGCGTGGAGATCAACGGCATTGACGTTGAAAAAGAGCAGCAGATCTTTACTCTTAAGGAGCGTCTCATACCCGGGACCGGTAGCTACTTCGGCAGTGACACCAGGCTCAACAGCGCCTTCATCGGCGAAAAGCTGGCGAAGGAGCTCTATATTATCAGGTATATCCTCACGGAGGAATCTTTTGCCACACTTGATGCTGAGGGTGTCCCGGCAGCCGTAACCGGTAAACTCAAACCCCTCGAAAACCAGAGGTTCACCACGGAAAAGAAGCTGTCAGAGGCTCTTTCCGGGTTGCTCTCCGCGAAGGAGGTGAAGCTGTACGCCATGAAGATAAAAGAGGCAGCATGGTCATACCGTGAGGGATCAAAGGTCATCCTTACCTTCCTCGATGCCAATGGCACACAGACAGGCGCCGCGTTCCGCATCAGCGGCATATTCCGGACGAACAACGACTTTTTCGAGGCCTTTTCTGTATTTGTGCCTCGTGATGAGCTGCTCAGGCTCACAGGGATGGAAGAGGGGCAATATCACCGCATCATTGCAAGGCTGGAAGAGAATGACCTGACTGAGAGGGCTAGTGCCGCAGTTAAGGCATCTCTGCCGGGACTGGAGGTGATGAACTGGAAGCAGATACAGACTGACCTGGCAATGATAGCCGATTATGTAAACCAGATCTACGGCATCTTCATGGTGCTGATACTGGCAGCCCTGGCATTCGGTATAGTAAATACCATGCTTATGGCCGTGCTCGAGCGAACCCGTGAGCTGGGCATGCTTTCGGCAATAGGGATGAACCGCAGGCGTGTCTTTGCAATGATTATGCTTGAATCGATATTCCTTTCAATAGTAGGCGGCTTTGCGGGAATGGCTGTAAGCGCCATTGTAATAGCAATCACCAATCATACCGGCATCAACCTGGTGAAGTATGCAGAGGGTCTCGAAGCCTTCGGATACTCAGCCCATCTCTATCCGACAATCGGAGCAGATTTCTTTATCATGCTGACTGTAATGATCGTTATCACCGGAATCATTTCAGCCATTTATCCTGCCAGGAAAGCGTTGCAGCTCAACCCGGTTGAAGCATTAAGAGGAGAATAACCAGAAAAACACAATACGATGAAAGTAGTTGAAATCAATGATGTCTTCAAGACCTATCATGATACCGCGGTAGAGGTGAAAGCCGTCAACGGCGTCACTCTCAGTTTTGACAAGGGCGATTTTGCAGTGATTGTGGGACCGTCCGGCTCAGGCAAGACCACCCTTCTGAACCTCATTGGGGGACTTGACCAGCCCACCGCCGGTGAGATAATTGTTGCCGGGCACAGGCTTTCGGAACTGAAGCCTTCCGAGCTGATTGACTTCCGCATGGAGCATGTGGGGTTCGTCTTCCAGTCGTACAACCTCATACCCGTTCTCACGGCTTCAGAGAATGTGGGATTCATCATGAGCCTTCAGAAATGGCCGAAGGAGAAGCGTATGGCCCGCACAGGAGAGCTGCTGGAAGCCGTAGGCCTCTCTGAGCGTCACAACAGCCGTCCGTCACAGCTCTCCGGCGGCCAGCAGCAGAGAGTTGCCGTAGCCCGCGCCCTGGCACCGCGACCGCAGTTCATACTGGCTGATGAACCCACCGCCAACCTTGACACAAAATCGGCCGAGACCCTTCTTGATATCATGGAAAAACTGAACCGTGAGGAGGAGATGACCTTTATATTCTCCACCCATGATGTGAGAGTGATGAAGCGGGCACGAAGGGTCATCACCCTCGAGGATGGCAAGGTGGTTTCTGACGAAAGGACAAACCACAATTCATGAAGCTGACACACTTTCCGGCAGCCCTTCTGCTCTGCGCAATGCTCCCGTCAGCAGGCCTCGCCGGCATGAACGCTGAGGTCTCCGGAAGTGACACGTCGCAAAGAGCGGCCGGTATCATCTATGGACCCGAAGAACAGGAGAAGCAGATCAGCCTCACTGCAGGGGGATATGCCTCATGGCTCCATACAGCCATGTTCGAAAAGCCTGCAGAGACCTGGATCAACAGCAGCATGCTTCATAACAGGCTTAACTTCAAGGCATATGCCGGTAGTAAAGTAACCTTTGCCCTTGAACTGCGCAACAGGTTCGTCACCGGCGACATGGTTGCCCTGGACCCTGGTTACGTAACAGGACTTGCGGCAGACAACGGATGGATCGACCTGTCATGGAACATATCCGACGGCAACTCCTATGTCCTGAACACCATGATTGACAGGGCCTATCTTGACATAGCGCTGGGCAGGCTGCAGGTCACCGCCGGCCGCCAGCGCATCAACTGGAGCCAGTCGCTGGTATGGAACCCCAATGATATCTTCAACACCTATTCCTTCTTTGATTTCGATTATGTTGAGCGTCCGGGCAGTGACGCCCTCCGGCTGGTATATTCCACCGGTGCCTCATCTGCTGCGGAGGCCGCCGTCAAGGTCAACAGCCATGGCCGGCTTACGGCCGCTGGGCTCTTCCGCTTCAGCCTGCTGAACACCGACCTGCAGTTTTTTGCCGGGGAGACCGATGAGGAGTTCTTCACCGCCGGTACAGGATGGTCAGGAGCCCTCGGGCCGTTCTCCGTCAGGGGTGAGGCAACACTCTTTGCACCTTTTGAAGGGTCAGAGCATGAAGGGAGCACCGTAATTGCCACCGCCGGCATTGACAGAGCCTTCTCAGACAGGCTGACAGCCATGGTGCAGGTGATGTACTCAAACAGGCCGCTTTTACTTGACAGCTTCACCGCCCTTTATGAGGGGGGGCTGACGGCCAGAGACCTTGCCTTCTCGGAGTTCAGCGCCGTGGGACAGGTGACCTGGATGCCGATGCCCCTTCTCAGCATCTCCATGTCGGCCATGTGGTACCCTGACCTTGATGGATGGTATGCCGGCCCCTCAGTGGATCTCTCACTGGCTGAGAATGTCGATTTCTCATTTCTCTGGCAGCATTTTGACATGCGTCTTGCCAATGCGGAGACGAAGCTCAACCTTGGCTTCCTGAGGATCAGGTATAGTTTCTGAAACCCCCGTGTGTCAGCACGCACAAATACAAGTAAATAATAATCTGATACATGGAAGTTCTCCCGATAAACCGGGAGAGGCGGCTATCATACAAACTAAATCAATTATTGTATGATGAAATTTTCATACTTTTACGGAGTTAACTCCGAAAGTATGTCACTGGTCCATGAACTTGAGAAATCCGGGAACTGGTTATTCAGACGCAGAAGCTGGCTGCCTGTCATGGTTCTTGTTCCGGCAGTAATATATCTCTTCATCGCAAACCGCAGTGTCATCTATTTCAACTACACCTGGGAGATAGCATGCATCCTGGTATCGGTGTCAGGTGAACTGCTAAGGTCTTATACAGTTGGGTATGTGCCCCGCAACACTTCCGGGCGCAACGTCATCGATCAGCTGGCCGATGAGCTGAATACAACAGGCATCTATTCCATAGTACGCAATCCTCTCTACCTTGGCAACTTCCTGATGTGGCTGGGACCTGTCATATTCCTGAGGTCTGTTTGGTGCCTCATCATTTTCATCCTGGCCTTCTGGCTCTACTATGAACGGATAATATTTGCCGAGGAGCAGTACCTCCGTCGCAAGTTCGGGGAGACATATGATATATGGGCCTTCAGGGTGAAAGCGGTTATACCCTCTTTCAGGCATTACAAAAAGCCGGCCCTGCCCTTCTCCTTCAGAAATGTTCTCAAGCGCGAGTACAACAGCATAGCCAATCTGTTCATCGTCTTTGCCATCCTCGATATGGTCCGGAATATTGCAGTTACCGGACGGGTTTATATGGAGCCGATGTACGTTACCCTGCTGGTTGCAACCGGCATCTTCTGGGCGATAGCGAGGTACCTGGTCAAGCGCACCAGGTTCCTGAACGTTGACGGGAGATAGGTGGCGATGATTCTACCTGTCGCGTACCCCCATGAATATCATTATATAGTAAATAAGCGTGGCCAGTGATCCCAGGGCTGCGATCACATAGGTATATGCTGCCCATCTCAGGGCATCCTCAGCCTTGTCGTGTGTCTCACGGTTGGTGATACCTGCGTTTGAGAGCCATGCCAGTGCACGCTTTGAGGCGTTGATCTCCACAGGCAGGGTGATGACGCTGAAGATGGTGGTAAGGGCGAACAAACCGATGCCTACCAGGAGTATCTCGGGCCGCGAGTTGATTAGCACCAGTCCGGCAATAAGTACCCATTGTATCCAGTTCGAGGCAAAACTAACCGCCGGGGCAAGTTTCGATCTCATATTCAGCCATGCATATGACTGAGCATGCTGCAGGGCATGACCCGTCTCATGGGCGGCCACTGCGGCGGCGGCGATGCTGGCATTGGAATAGACCTCACGACTGAGGTTTATGGTCTTCTTCAGCGGATTGTAATGGTCAGAGAGCTCCCCCTGTACGCTTTTTATGGTGACGTCGGTAACACCGTTATCGCGCAGCATCCTTTCAGCCACATCGCGTCCGGTCATGCCGCTGCCTATCGGCATCTTCGAATATTTCCGGAACTTGGACTTCAGCCTGTGGCTGACTACCCAGCTCAGAAGCATGAAGACTATAAAAATGATCCAGTAGGTGCCATTGTGCAAAAACATTGTCTCGCTCATATATCCTTAAGTTTATTATGTCACTCTATTATCAAAACATCTGCCATTCCCTTCAGGTTCTGAAAAGAGGCCATTTTGTCATGACAATTCAGATTATCTTTGAGGGCGATGTTAAAGACAGCTGCAAAGATATTCTCTTTTTTACTGCTGATACCGGTCTGGATATACAGGTGGTTTATTTCGCCATGGACTCCCTCCTCGTGCCGTCATGTGCCTACATGCTCGCAGTATGCCATTGATGCCCTCACGACTCACGGCCCGCTGGCAGGAACCCTGCTTGCTGCTGACCGCATCCTCCGGTGCAGGCCCGGGGGCACACACGGATACGATCCTGTGCCCCGTTTCATCTTCAGGCGTTATCGTTCCGGGGTTGGTCTCATGAGGAGGGCTCCCCGCTGCAACAGGCTGAAGGAGAGAGATTAGAAACTGAGTTTTTCCCTGAGCATCTTATATCCGGCACGGCTAACCGGGATCTTTTCACCGGATTTGAGCACGGCCACGTAGTTGTCCTTGCTGTAGGGTTCGAGCCTGGTGATATATTCCACATTGACCATGAACGAACGGTGCACCCTTATGAACAGAGCCGGCGGAAGATGCTCCTCATAATACTTCATGGTCTTGGGCTTCAAGGCCTTGCCTTCGGTATGATATATCATCACGTAATCATCCTCCGCTGCAAGGTGAGAGACATTGTTCAGAGGGATAATCTTTATTCCTGCACCCTTTCTGAATACTATTCGTGTCAGGTAACCCTCGCTCTCCGAGACGGCGGTAACGAGCCTGTCAATCTTCTCCGGCTCCCTCTCCTGCTTGTTTATACGGCTTACAGCCTTTTCGAGGGCATCATCAAAGCGCTCCTTTGTGAATGGTTTAAGCAGGTAATCGACAGCATTAAGCTCAAAGGCCCTGATGGCATACTGGTCGAAGGCGGTGGTAAAGATCACCTCTGGCTTTTCATCTATCACTTCCAGCAGCTCGAAGCCTGTAAGCTTGGGCATCTGTATGTCGAGGAAAATAAGGTCGGGGTGTTTCTCCTTTATCTCCCTGGCACCGCAGAAACCGTCACCACACTCACCCGCAATCTCTATGGCTGGATGATCTTTGAGCATATACTTAATCAGCTCTCGTGCAGGTGCTTCATCTTCGATGATAAGTGCTCTTATCTTTTTCATTCGGTTAATTAATTATTATCTTATTGGTCGAATGGAACTTACATGCAGTAAATGATCTTTGCTTTATGCGAGTTATTGCTTATGTAAGTTTCATTGGTCGAATAGAACTTGCATGAATTTTCTGATCAAAACCTGTTGCGGGTTCCTGCTCATGCAAGTTTCATCCCGAAATGATATTTTCACGTTTTCCGGCAGGGAAACCTCAACTCCGCAGTAAACCTGTCGTCAGAGCGGTTTACTGTCAGTCCGGCCTTATCCCCGAAGAAGAGTTGCAGCCTGCTGCTGACATTCTTCAGTCCTATGCCTGCCCCCCTCCGTGTCACGACGGATTCCTTGTCGATATTGTTTGTAATTGAGATTCCAACAAGATCATCCTTCATTCTTGCCTCTGTCTTAATGATGATCTCTTCGGTAGATTCATACACTCCGTGCTTGATGGCGTTTTCATAGAGAGGCTGAAGCAGCATCCCCGGAAGTAGTGCCGGCAGGCATTCGGGGCTTATATCCTCCTCTATGACCAGTCTGTCACCAAACCTCACCTTCTCGATCTGCAGGTAGAGCCTCAGGCTCTCCAGCTCATTCTGAAGGGTCACCGGCTGATCATTTTTGGAGGAGAGGGAGTATCGCATGAAATCAGAGAGCTTGACAATCATCTCCCTGGCCTTGAGAGGGTCGGTAACGGTGAGAGAACTGACGGAATTGAGGCTGTTGAAAAGGAAATGCGGATTAATCTGTGAGCGGAGCATCATGAGCTCCCCGTTGCGTACCTGTGCCTCCAGCTGTGCCTGCCGGGCCGCCTTCTCCGCAAGCCGGCCGGCGCTGAGAAAGAGGTAGTAGACAAGAATGATCACAAAATAGATGAGTATGCCCGCCGTAATCCTGAAAACCAGTACCGAATGCCAGAAGATCATATAGTCCATCTTCTCGGTCACCAGAGCCCTTACCAGGAACCTTGTGATGAATAGCCAGGCAAAGATGGTGACTGATCCTGTCAGCACAATATTGAAGATCGCAGTATAGGCTTCAGTGTCATTCCTCAGTATGTATCTCACCGGGAACCATATCGCCAGACCCAGGATACCGTAGAGCAGCATCGATATGGCGCCGTCAAGAAGAGCCACATTCAGGGTGCTGCCATAGACAAAATGAATGAGAAGTGACTGGCAGGCTGAAAGTATCAGCCATACCAGCCACCAGGTCAGTAACCATGTCCTGTTCTGCAGTACCGGGTGCTTCATATATTATTTGTAGCTTTTGATCTCGCCTCCTCCGAAGATCACGGTGCCTCTCAGAGTAAGGCTTCTCGTGTTGTCTCTCATCTCATCGCCCCGCAGTTTCCTGCTGTCTGAAAAGCCGCCCAGTATGGGAGTCACATCTATTATTACGTTCCAGTTGTCAGGTACAATTACGGTTGTACCCCCAAAGATACAGGTAATTTCTATCACATTGTTACCCGGGGCCAGCGACGATCTTGTAAGGTCAACCTCTCCGCCACCGAAGACCGAAGTTATTTTTCCACCCTGGAAATTATCAGAGATAAGCTGCCGTTCCGCGCCGCTGAAGATGTTGACAATGTCTATTACATCTGCCTTGTTCGCGCTCCTGTTGTAGCTTACGGCTTTTGCGAGCCTTTTGGAATTCATGAGTATCACTATGCCAATCACAATGAAGAGGGCAGGCCAGAAGAAATTAAATGACCTGAAGAAATCGGTGAACAGCTCCGGTATCAGAAAGAAACCTCCGACGGATATCAGTACTATACCCGGAGTCTTGTTGTCAGATCCCACGAGTGTTATGACGCCGATGACTATCAGCAGCATCTGCCAGCTGAAAATGACATCATCAATAAAGTTGTCGAGAGGTCCGGGGAGGACTGTCGTCTTTTTGAGGATAAGCACCAGTCCTGCGACGATGAGTAGTATCCCGATGATAAGCCTGCTTGAGTTTTCGGGATTTTTCAGTGGTTTGTTTGTTTCGTTTTCCATCAGTAGAAGATTATTTGGTTTGGATGTTATTTTTTTCTTTTTGTAATCGGCCTGATCATGAATGCCACTCCGGCAAGCACCAGTATTGCTGGCCAGAATATCTGCCTGTAAAGAGGGGATAGCTGTACAGTCATGTCAGGCATGAGGAACCAGAATCCCAGAGCGAACAGGACTACGGCTGATACCAGCTCAAGGCTCAGGAGGGACCACACCCCGAAGAATATCAGGAGCATCTCCCATCTGAAGTACTCTGAGATCTCTCCCAGGCTGAGCAGGTCTGTTTTCGCTGCTATCATCACCAGCCCAAGTGCTATCAGGAAACGCGCGATGCCTGTAAACGGATTGTGATCTCTCTCTTTCATGTCGGTCGATTTGGTTTTCAGATCAAAAATACCATCACTTACCACCCCGTTACCAGAGATTTCCGGCAGGATGCGGATAAACGGCGGTAAACGGCGAAAAGGAGGGGGATTGTTACTTTTTTGTTCATAATTTTTTTTATTGGAGCAGTATTTATAATTTTGCAGACCGAAAAAAAGGGAAGATGCCCGGATTGTATTCCATACCGCTGGCCGGACTGAAGGAAGCCAGGTACACCTACGACTTTTCACTGGGTGCCGATTTCTTTGAGTCTTTTGAGGGGTCGGAGATAAAGAGGGGAGAGCTCAAAGCGGAGGTAGTGCTTCAGAAATGTTCCGCTCATTTTGAGCTTGATATTATCATTAACGGTCAGGTCGGTGTGATATGTGACAGATGTCTTGACGAGTTTTTCATGCCGGTATCCTCTGTCAACAGACTGTATGTCAGGCAGGGCAGGGAATGGGGTGACAGTGATCCTGACATGGTCACAATATCTCCGGATGAGTACGAGCTGGATCTGAGTCAGTTTTTCTATGAATACATAAACCTGGCGTTGCCCATAAAACGAATACATCCTGATGACAGTGAAGGTCGTACCACCTGCGATCCGGAAATGATCAGGAAGCTTGAAGAACATCTCGCGAAAGGGGAGAAAGAGCATGATCCACGGTGGGATGAGCTTGAGAGACTGACTACGAACAACTAAAAAAACATTACTGCGATGCCAAATCCAAAACACAGACACTCCAGCACCAGGAGAGACAAGAGGAGAACCCACTACAAGGCTGTTGCCCCGACTGTGGCTGCATGCGCCAACTGCGGTTCCGCACATCTGTATCACAGGGTATGCCCTGAATGCGGATACTACAGGGGAAAGCTGGCCGTCGAGAAGAAGACGACCGCCTGACCCTTCAACCGTTCAAAAAAGCTGAACGATGAAAATAGGTCTTGATGTCATGGGGGGCGACTTTGCTCCCGATGCCGTTCTTGAAGGGGCTGTGGATGCCCTGGGACAGCTGCGCTCAGGAGACCGTATAGTGCTCCTTGGTTACGGTCCCGTGATCAGGGAGAAGCTTGCGCTCCTGGATACAGATCCCGACCGCTTCGATATTGTGCCTACCACGGAGGTTATTGAGATGTCAGACCATCCTGCCAAGGCATTCTCACAGAAGAGGGATTCATCCATCGCAGTAGGATACAACATGCTCAAGAGCGGGCTCATAGACGGTTTTGCCAGTGCAGGCAACACCGGTGCGATGCTCGTCGGAGCAAGCTATACCGTCAACGTCATCCCCGGTGTCTTCAGGCCCGCCCTTGCCGCCCTCATCCCCAATATAAACGGCAGCTCATCCGTGATACTTGACGTGGGAATTAACCCTGACAGCAAACCGGATGTACTTCTTCAGTACGGGCTGCTGGGGACGGTCTATGCAAAGTTTGTTCTTGGCATTGATAATCCATCCGTCGGGCTGCTGAACATAGGCGCCGAGGATACAAAGGGCTCGGCAGCAGTGAAAAGCGCCTTCGAGCTGCTGCGGGAAAGCAGCGAAATAAGTTTCAGGGGCAATATTGAAGGCCACAACCTCTTCACCGACGAGATGACTGATGTCATCGTGTGCGACGGTTTCGTGGGCAACGTGGTCCTGAAGATGGCGGAGAAATTCTATGGGCTGCTGAAATCAAAGGGGATCAGTGATGCCTTTTTTGACAGGCTTAATTTTGAAGTTGTCGGAGGCACACCCGTGCTTGGCATCAATGAGAATGTCGTGGTAGGACACGGTATCTCAAACCGCAAGGCTATCATGAACATGCTTCTTAAAACAGGCGATGTTATTCATGCCGACCTTGCCGGAAAGATCAAGGAGGCGCTTGGAGCATGACAAGGATCAGAGCTGCAGTTACCGGAATAAATGCATGGGTGCCGGAATACCGGCTTAACAACCAGGAGCTCTCGACGATGGTGGAGACCAGCGACGAGTGGATCATGCAACGTGTCGGCATCAGGGAGAGAAGGATACTTAAGGGTGAAGGGCTCGGCACATCCGACCTGGGTGCTCCTGCTGTCAGAGGCCTTCTTGAGAAGACAGGTACCTCCCCCGATGAGGTGGACCTGCTCATCTGCGCAACCATAACACCCGACATGATGTTTCCGGCAACTGCCAACATCATCAGCGATAAGGCAGGAATAAAAAATGCCTTCAGCTTTGACGTCGGGGCCGCCTGCTCAGGGTTCCTCTTTGCACTGCAGACAGCAACATCATACGTTGAGTCTGGAAGATACAAAAAGGTGATAGTGGTTGGCGCCGACAAGATGTCATCCATAACTGACTACACTGACCGTACCACCTGTACACTGTTTGGTGATGCCGCCGGAGCTGTCCTCCTCGAACCCACCACGGAGGAATTTGGAGTGATGGATCATATCTTTAAAAGTGACGGGTCTGGAAGGAAATACCTTCACATGAAAGCCGGGGGGTCACTCAGGCCTGCATCACATGAGACGGTGGGCGGACGCGAACACTATGTATACCAGGAAGGACAGGCTGTCTTCAAGTTTGCCGTCTCCAACATGGCTGACATCGCGGTGGAGGTGATGGCCCGCAATAACCTCCGTCCCGAAGATATAGCCTGGCTGGTGCCGCACCAGGCAAACCTCCGTATCATCGATGCCACTGGCCGCAGAATGGGACTGCCACCGGAAAAGGTGATGATCAACATACAGAATTACGGCAACACCACCGCCGCCACAATACCTCTTGTCCTCTGGGAATTTGAGAACAGGCTCAGAAAGGGAGATAACCTTGTTCTTGCCGCTTTCGGAGGAGGATTTACATGGGGCAGTATATGGCTGAAATGGGCGTATGATCCACCTCCTGCGGAACATTAATCTTCCTGGTAACGTTGATTCAGCCCTTTTTTTTTCTCAGGCCACAATACTTTTTATATTTGTGGGTTAAAATAACTCAGGGGTAAGTGATTCAACACAAATTTCATTATGGCAAAAATAATAGAGACAGACAACGGAGCGGCAGTTAACCTGATAAGCCAGGGTACAGAGATAACCGGCGACATCAAGTCAACGGGAGATGTACGCATTGACGGAGTGCTGAACGGTAACATGGTAACCCGGGGCAAGGTTGTGATCGGCCCTACCGGTCGTATCAAGGGCGAGGTGGAGTGCAAGAACTCCGAAGTGTCAGGCCTCATCGAAGGCAAGATAACTGTCACACAGTTGCTGATACTCAAGGCTTCATCAAAGATCAACGGCACCATTGTGACTGACAAGCTCTCCATTGAGCCCGGAGCCATCTTTACAGGAAACTGCTCCATGAAAGACGGTGAGAATGGAGGAACAGCAGCCAAATCCAAAGAGGGAGAAAAATAAGGGGGAGGGCGGCCTTCAGGCCTACTCCCGGTACAGCGCCATCGCCATCGAAATGGCGGTAATAATTATCCTTACATCCATAGGCGGAGTCAAACTCGACAAAGCTATAGGCACTGAACCCATATTCACCGTAATACTATCACTGCTGGGGGTGGCAGCAGCCATCTGGCTTGTGATAAGAGAAGCTGTCAGAAACAAATAGCATCCCTCCAATGACTTCGCCGGTTCCAGTTAAGAATTTATTGTCATGGCTGCTGCTCACAGCCATCTCTGTCATCCTTATCTTAATAGTCAGTACCACCCGGCCGTCACTGCTGCCAGGTAGAGGTGAACTGTTGCTGACCGGGGGATTTTCACTGGCAGCCCTGGCTTCCGTAATCATTTTTTTTCGTGGTGCAGGGAAAAATCCCGAAACAAGTGTCTTTGCTACACTAATTGCACTGGGAATCAAGCTGCTTCTTTCTTTAGTGCTTGCCCTGTTGTTTTTCGTTGTGCTTAAAAACAGGGACAGCGGTTCACTGTTATTGTTTTTTATCCTATATTTGGCATTCACTGTTTACGTTATTCTTACATTTCTCAGTGTCCTGAAGAAGAGGTCAGTTTAATTTTGATTAGGTTGAAAACCAGATTCTTATATTTAGTTATTCTGTTGCTGGGCTTGACTGTCGGAACGGCTGGGTCAGCATCATCGGACACCGGGAAGGATGAGACGGAGTCACATGAAAAAGGGGGTAAATTTGATGCCAGCAGCTTCATCATGGATCATGTGGCAGATTCGCATGAATGGCACATACTGACCAGAAAAGACGGCAGTCACGTTGCCATCTACCTTCCGGTAATAATCTACGATAAGAATTCGGGGCTTCAGATCTTCTCATCGGAACGGCTTGCCCACGGTCACAGTTACAGGGGGTACTCAATTGCCCACGAAGGAAGGTACGCCGGAAAGATTGTGCGGCTGGATGAAGCAGGGCATCATGACGGTTCAAAGCCGCCGCTTGATTTTTCGATAACGAAAGCCGTCTTCGGGATGATGGTGGCCTCGGTCATACTGCTGTTGCTGATGCTAGGACTGGCGCGCTCATACAGGAGGAGAGGCGTCAGTGCCCCAAGGGGATTCCAGGGTTTTCTTGAACCCATCATTCTCTTTGTCAGGGATGACATTGCCATACCGAATATCGGGGAGCACAAATATTCACGGTACATGCCCTATCTGCTGACGGTCTTTTTCTTCATACTGATAAATAACCTTCTTGGGCTGGTACCGTTTTTTCCGTTCGGAGCCAATGTAACCGGAAACGTCAACGTCACCTTCGTGCTCGCATTTATTACCTTCCTCATCACGCAGTTCAGCGGCAACAGGTCGCACTGGAGGCACGTATTTGCCGCCCCTGGTGTGCCGCTATGGCTGCTGCCCATCATGATACCCATTGAGATCATCGGGCTCTTCTCAAAACCCTTTGCCCTGATGATCCGTCTATTTGCCAACATCACTGCAGGCCACATTATTGTCCTCAGCCTGGTGGCCCTCATCTTTATATTTGAGTCAGTGTTTGTAGCCCCGGTCTCCATCTTCTTTGTTCTCTTCATGGACTGCATAGAGTTACTGGTGGCCTTCCTGCAGGCATATGTATTCACACTGTTGTCAGCCCTGTTTATTGGCATGGCGACAGCTGAACCGGAACATCATTAAGATCATTATATCAATTTGTAGTTTTAAATTCAGAATTATGGAAGAAGCACAAGCAGTAATGTCATTAGCCGCAGTAGGCGCAGGGCTTGCGGTGATAGGCGCCGGCATCGGCATCGGCCGCATCGGCGGCTCGGCCATGGACGCCATAGCACGTCAGCCTGAAGCCTACTCGAAGATCCAGCTTGCCATGATCATCTCAGCCGCACTCATCGAGGGGGTAGCCCTCTTCGCAGTGGTCGTGGCAATGATCAAGTAAGCAGGAAAGCATAGCCTGCAACGGTTGGTTGCAGGCTTTCACCGGAATCAACAAAAAAGAGACAATATGTTACTACAAAGCAGTCTTGCCAGTCCCGCCATCGGGACCGTTTTCTGGACGACACTGATCTTTCTCATGCTGCTCTTCCTGCTCTGGAAGTTTGCATGGGGACCGATCATGAAGGCTGTCAGTTCGCGCGAGGATATGATCCGCAATGCGCTTGATGCTGCCGAAAAGGCACGCGAGGAGATGAAGGTCCTGCAGGCTGACAATGAGATCATCCTGCGCAAGGCCCGAGAAGAGAGAGACAAGATACTCCGTGATGCACGTGTGGCATACGAACGTATGATGTCCGAGGCGAAGGAGAAGAGCCAGTCAGAGTCAGATGCAATGGTCAGAAGAGCCAGGGAGCTCATTGAACGCGAAAAGGTCAGCGCCATTGCCGAGGTGAAACGCGAGGTGGCCCAGCTGGCAATAGAGGTGGCCTCCAGGGTTGTGGGGGAGACACTGAAGAGCGATGCCGAACAGCAGAAGCTGATAGAGAGATATCTCAGGGAGATAGAGGCGAACCGTAACTGAACCTCATGAACGCAAGCAAGATATCAGTAAGGTATGCCACCGCCCTCTTCAGCCTCGCACTCGAAAAGAATGCGCTTGAGAGGGTGTACCGCGACATGAAGGTCATCAGCCAAATATCCTCCATGGAGGAGGTCATGGAGATGACAGGCAATCCGGTCATACCGCTGCAGAAGAGAAAGGAGATAATGATTGTCCTTGCAGGTGATGGTGCAGATGCCCTTACCGTCAGGTTCATCGGGCTGATGTTTGACCAGGGCAGGGGAGAATTCCTCGGGGCGGCAGCACGTAATGTCATTGACCTGACACGCCGCCACAGGGGCATACGTGAAGTCACCCTCACCACCGCGGTGCCTGTCGGCGAAAGCCTCAGGAAGGAGATGGCCCTCCTGATGGAGGAGAAGGAGGCCGGAGAGATCGAATTCATTGAGAAGATTGACGAATCGGTCATCGGAGGCTTTATTCTCAGGGTTGATGATGCATATATCGATGCGAGCGTAAAGAACAGGCTCAACAGATTCAGAAAGGAATTTTCACTGGCAGGGTATGCCGAAGAATAGATTATAAGATAAAGAGAGATGACTAATATCAAACCTTCAGAGGTATCACAGATCCTGAGGCAGCAGCTTGAAGGAGTAAAGACGGCCATTGATATTGAGGAAGTAGGGACCGTACTGCAGGTCGGCGACGGCATTGCGCGCATATACGGTCTGAGGAATGTCGGTTCCAATGAGCTCATCGAGTTCGTGGAGTCCGGCATCAAGGGCATTGTCCTCAACCTCGAGGAAGACAACGTCGGTGCCGTGATCCTGGGAGCCTCCGAGAAGATAAAGGAGGGCGACATTGCACGCCGCACGGGAAGGATATCATCGATAATGGTGGGTGAGGGACTTCTTGGCAGGGTTATCACCACCACCGGTGCTCCCATTGACGGCAGGGGCCCTGTCACCGGAGAGCTTTTCGAGATGCCTTTCGAGAGGAAGGCTCCGGGTGTCATCTTCAGGCAGCCGGTGAAGCAGCCGGTACAGACAGGACTCAAGGCCATTGATGCCATGGTACCCATCGGCAGGGGACAGCGTGAGCTTATCATCGGCGACCGCCAGACCGGTAAGACAGCCATTGCCATTGACACTATCATCAACCAGAAGGGCGAATATGAGAAGGGGAAACCTGTCTATTGCATCTATGTTGCTGTAGGTCAGAAGGGATCGACGGTGGCCAACATAGCATCCACGCTTGAGAGTTACGGTGCCATGGACTACACGGTCATTGTCTGTGCCACCGCTGCCGACTCCGCCGCCGCACAGTTCTATGCACCCTTTGCCGGCGCCGCCATCGGCGAGTTCTTTCGGGATACCGGCCGCGATGCCCTGATCATCTATGACGACCTCTCGAAACAGGCAGTCTCATACCGTGAGGTATCACTCCTTCTCCGTCGTCCGCCCGGCCGCGAAGCCTATCCGGGCGATGTCTTCTATCTCCACTCGAGGCTGCTGGAGCGTGCTGCCAAGATCATCGAATCAGACGAGGTGGCACAGCGCATGAATGACGTCCCCGATTCCATCAAACATATGATAAGGGGCGGAGGGTCGCTTACAGCACTGCCCATCATCGAGACACAGGCAGGAGACGTGTCGGCATATATTCCCACAAACGTGATCTCCATTACTGACGGACAGATTTTTCTTGAGACCAGCCTCTTCAACGCCGGTATAAGGCCTGCCATCAACGTGGGTATCTCCGTCTCCAGGGTAGGGGGTAATGCCCAGATAAAATCGATGAAGAAGATCGCAGGTACACTGAAGGTCGACCAGGCACAGTACCGTGAGCTGGAGGCTTTTTCCAAGTTCGGTTCAGACCTGGATCCCGCCACCCTGGCAGTACTTAACAAGGGGGCAAAGAACGTCGAGATACTGAAGCAGAACCAGTTCTCACCAATGAAGGTTGAGGAGCAGGTAGCCATCATCTATTGCGGCACAAAGGGACTGCTTAAAGATATTCCGGTGCACAAGGTTAAGCTCTTCGAAAACGATTTTCTGGCCTTCATGCGCGATCATCACGGCGATGTGCTTGAGACCATCGCCAAAGGCGTCATCAATGATGAGGTTACACGAGTGATTGAAAAAGCCGCGGCGGATGTCGCCCAGCGATACTCGCAGCGTTAAAACCATACGGCAGAACAAAAATGGCTAACCTCAAGGCAATAAGGGTCAGACTGAGCTCGGTAAAATCAACGCGCCAGATCACTTCAGCTATGAAGATGGTTGCGGCGGCCAAGCTGCGCAAGTCACAGGATGCAATCGTGCAGCTGAGACCCTTCGCTGCCAAGCTTGACGAGATACTGACAGGACTGAACAGTGCCCTGCGCGATGCCGAGACGGAAAACATCTACGCCGCCAGGAAGCAAACCTCCGGTAAGGTGCTGATAGTGGTGGTTACCTCCAACAAGGGACTCTGCGGCGCCTTCAATGCCAACGTTGTGAGGGAGGCAAGGCGACTCATGGCTGAGAAATACCCTGAACAGGTCAGGAGGGGAGACCTCTCATTCATCACTGTGGGCAAAAAGGGGAATGACCTTCTCAAAAGGATGAAGTGCAACATTCTTGAAGAACACAGCGAGCTGTGGTCAGCCCTGACCTTCGAGAAGAGCGCCCTGCTTGCTGACAGGCTTATCGGTCTCTATCTGTCGAAGGAGTATGATACCGTTGAGATAGTCTATAACCAGTTCAAGAATGCGGCAGTGCAGAGGCTCACCACCGAACAGTACCTTCCCGTCACCGTTGCCGAAGAGGGAACGGTTGATGCCGTAGTAACCGACTATATCTACGAGCCAGACCAGGTAAGCATCGTAGGAGAGCTTATACCCAAGAGTCTGCGGATACAGTTATACAAGGCACTGCTCGACTCGTTCGCTGCAGAGCACGGTGCACGCATGACCGCCATGCACCAGGCCACAGACAACGCCACGGAGCTTATCAGGGAACTCACGCTGCAATATAACAAGGCACGCCAGGCCTCCATCACAAACCAGCTGCTTGAGGTGGTCAGCGGGGCGGAAGCACTTAACGGATAAGGGAGAGAGATATGTTCACGGGAGAATACCTGAGAGAACTGACAGACAAGGCCATCACCGGCCTGGGGGCTTCATCCGAAGCTGACAGGCTCTTCGTGCCGGTGCGGTATATACTCTCCATTGGCGGTAAGAGACTCAGGCCGGTGATGTGTCTCATGGCATGCAACCTTTTCCGTGACAAGATTGATGACGCCGTGATGCCGGCAGCTGGTTTGGAGGTGTTCCATAACTTCACCCTGGTCCATGATGACATCATGGACAGGGCTGATATCCGGAGAGGCTCCCCCACCGTTCATACAAAATGGGGTTCTGACCAGGCAATACTCTCCGGTGACGTGATGGCCTTCCTGGCCACCGAGTGTATAGGGCATGCACCGGATAAGGTGCTGCCGAAGGCACTGAAGCTATTTAACCGTACTGCCATTGAGGTGTGCGTCGGACAGCAACTCGATATGGATTACGAGAAGAAGGGTGTCGTCACTACCGGTGAGTACCTCCGTATGATAGAACTCAAGACGGCAGTGCTGGTGGCAGCTTCGCTCAGGATGGGTGCCATTATCGGTGAGGCTTCCGAAAAAGACCAGGATCTTCTCTATGAGTTCGGACGGTCACTGGGAATGGCATTCCAGATACAGGATGACGTTCTCGATACCTACGGCGATACAAAGAAATTCGGCAAGAAGACCGGCAATGACATCGTCACAAACAAAAAGACTTACCTGCTGGTGCGGGCACTTGAGACGGCTGGAGGAGAGAAGCTGCGCCAGCTCAGGAAGCTGATCGAAACCACCGATGGCAACGCTGAAGAGAAGATCACAACCGTAAGGAGTATCTTCGATGAGCTGGAGATAAGGCTGGAGGCAGAGAACCTGGCCTATGACTATTTCAACAGGGCCTTTCGGGCACTGGACCAGGTGTCTGTAAATGATGAGCGCAAGAATGAGCTTAAACAGCTGGCGGTGAACCTCATCGGAAGGGTCAAGTGAGAGTGTGCCGTGAAGGCGGCGAATAAATTAGGAATAGAGTAAAGTAGAATATATTTTTAAGTCAGAGAGATGGCAAAATTAACAGGAGTGATAAGTCAGGTCATCGGGCCTGTGGTTGACGTAACCTTTGAGACGGAAGGTACTGAAATGCCCAATATCCTTGATGCGATGGAGATAACGCGTCATGACGGGTCAGTGCTCGTGGTCGAATGTCAGCAGCATATAGGGGAGAAAACCGTCAGGGCAATAGCCATGGATTCTACTGACGGCCTGCAGCGCGGCATGGAGGTTGTGGCCACGGGTCTGCCGATAGTGATGCCTATTGGTGACCAGATCCGGGGCCGACTGATGAATGTCACCGGCATGCCCATAGACGGTATCGGTGAGCTTGACAAGAAGGGCGGTTATCCCATACACCGCAAACCACCGAAATATGAAGACCTGTCGACTGAGAAGGAGGTACTCTATACCGGCATCAAGGTCATTGACCTGATAGAGCCCTATTCCAAGGGAGGGAAGATAGGCCTCTTCGGCGGTGCAGGCGTAGGAAAGACAGTTGTTATCCTCGAACTTATAAACAACATTGCAAAAGCCTATTCGGGACTCTCGGTCTTCGCAGGTGTGGGTGAACGCACCAGGGAGGGCAACGACCTCCTGCGCGAGATGCTCGAAGCCAACGTCATAAACTACGGCAAGGAGTTCATGGAAGATATGGAGAAGGGCGGATGGAACCTTGACCTTGTGGACCGTGAGGCACTGCTGGACTCAAAGCTGGCGCTGGTGTTCGGCCAGATGAACGAGCCTCCCGGCGCACGTGCACGCGTGGCCCTGTCAGGTCTCTCCGTGGCGGAGTATTTCCGTGACGGTGAGGGTGAAGGCACGGGCCGCGACATACTCTTCTTCATGGACAACGTCTTCCGCTTCACTCAGGCTGGCTCGGAGGTGTCTGCTCTGCTCGGGCGCATGCCCTCTGCCGTGGGATACCAGCCCACGCTGGCCACGGAGATGGGTGTCATGCAGGAGAGGATCACCTCCACACGCCACGGGTCCATCACCTCTGTGCAGGCTGTCTACGTGCCTGCAGACGACCTTACCGACCCCGCACCGGCAACCACCTTTGCCCACCTCGATGCCACCACGGTGCTCAGCCGTAAGATATCAGAGCTCGGTATCTATCCTGCTGTGGACCCTCTTGACTCAACCTCCAGGATCCTTACCCCCGAGGTTGTCGGCGAGGAACACTACAAATGCGCACAGAGGGTCAAGGAGATACTCCAGAGATACAATGAGCTGCAGGACATCATCGCCATCCTCGGGATGGACGAACTCTCCGAGGAGGATAAACTGGCGGTACACCGTGCACGCAGGGTGCAGCGGTTCCTTTCGCAGCCCTTCCATGTGGCCGAACAGTTCACCAATATACCCGGCACACTGGTCTCCATTGAAGATACGATACGCGGATTCAATATGATAATTGACGGTGAGGTGGACCAGTACCCGGAGGCAGCATTCATGCTTGTCGGGAAGATTGAAGATGCCATAGAGAAGGGAGAAAAGCTGCTTGCAGAAAGCAGGCAATGACAAACTTACAGGGAAGTGAAGATCGAAATCATAACACCCGACAGCAATGTATGGTCAGGAGAGATCCGGTCAGTAACTGTACCCGGACGGAAGGGATCTTTCCAGGTACTGAAAGACCATGCACCCATCATCTCTACTCTTGACGCCGGCACTGTGACTGTGGCCGACGAACAGGGGAGCGTGCAGCACTTTGAGATCACCGGCGGCCTCATTGAGGTGAAGAGGAACAGGATCATCCTCCTCGCCGACGGTGTCAGGCAAAGCTGAGACTGATGGACAGTGATGAGTTTCGCCGGTACGGCCATCAGATTGTTGAATGGATAGCCCGTTACTACGAGACGGTAGAACAGTATCCCGTTAAGTCAGGACTCAAGCCCGGTGCCGTCAAAGCCTCCCTGCCTGAGATACCTCCCACCGGAAGTGAATCGTTTGACCTCTTCCTGAAGGATTTTGATGATATAATCATGCCGGGCATAACGCACTGGCAGAGTCCCAATTTCTTTGCCTATTTCCCCGCAAACAGCAGCCCACCATCCGTGCTGGCAGAGATGCTCACCGCCGCCCTTGGTGCACAGTGTATGATATGGGAGACCTCCCCGGCAGCTGCGGAGCTGGAGGAGAGGATGATGGAGTGGCTTCGCCTGATGACGGGGCTGCCTGAACAGTTTGAGGGAGTGATACACGACAGTGCCTCATCGGCCACGCTGGCAGCACTGATAACGGCACGCGAACGGGTGACGGGCTACAGTTCAAATCGTGAGGGGATGCCAACAGCGGGTCGATTGCGTGTTTATGCCTCGACACAGGCACACTCGTCAGTGGAGAAGGGAGCCGGAGTGGCTGGCTTCGGACGTGAAAATCTTGTGAGGATACCCGTCAGGAGAGACTACTCCATGGACCCCGATGCACTCAGGGATGCGATAGACATGGATATCAGGGAGGGACACGTACCATGCTGTGTTGTGGCAGCCATGGGAACGACAGGCTCCACGGCCATCGATCCGCTGCGTGCCGTGGGCCAGATATGCCGTGAGAAGAGCATCTGGCTTCACGTTGACGCTGCCCTGGGAGGCACCGCCCTGCTGCTGCCGGAGATGAGATGGATGGCTGACGGCATGGAGTATGCCGACTCCTTCGTCTTCAACCCGCACAAATGGATGTTCACCAACTTCGACTGCTCGGCATACTTTGTCCGCGATGCCGCGGCACTGATACGCACCTTCGAGATATTGCCGGAGTACCTTAAGACACGGACACGTGGAGCGGTGAACGACTACCGCGACTGGGGAATACCGCTGGGAAGACGTTTCAGGGCTCTGAAGCTGTGGGCCGTTATACGAACATACGGGGTAGAGAAAATGCAGTCGATGATCCGTGAGCACATCCGCCTGGCGAATATGCTCGCCGGACTCATGGAGGCAGAAGAGAATTTCAGGATCATGGCACCGGTACCGCTCAATACTGTCTGTTTCAGGTATGAACCTTCCGGTGTGGACCCGGAGATGGCCGACAGGCTCAATGAGAAGCTCAATCATGCACTGAATGACAGCGGAAGGATATACCTCACCCATACTACCCTTGACGGAAGATACGTGCTTCGCATGGTGACAGCCCAGACTTTCGTGACGGAGAAGCATGTGACAGAGGCCTGGGAGCTGATAAAGGAGATGGCCTCAGCGCTCTCTGCCCAGGACGGTGCCGTAGATATTCACTGAGACAGTACCGTTGATGAAAAACCGCTCCTGGGCGGGGATATAACCGGCAGTAGCACCTGCGCTGATCTCGAATGGAAACCTCAGAACGTAAAAGTCGGCAAGAAGCTCCGCCCCGAAAGAGCCAAAATCGGCTGAACCTTCATTAAGCCTCCTCGTATTGTAATTATAAATATTCCAGCCGGTGGAGCCGTCAAAAAAAGCTGATCCCCTGATCCTCTTGAGGTACAACAGGCTGCCGGCAGCAAGGTCAGGGTAGAAGAGAGGCATGGTATAGTCTGCTGAGAGGGAGAACAGCTTCTCGGAGACAATCGTCTCATTATATCCCCTCGGATATGAAAGGGCGTTATTGTAGAGCATCATGCCGAAAGGCGACTGGTCCTCATACCCTGCCCTGAGCACCAGGCTGTGGTTCCTGAAAAGGCCAGGGAGATAGAGTGTTCCCCTGGCATATTTCCTGCTGCCATAGAGATCCCTGTCCCACGGTGCCGCCGTCAGCCTGATATCAGCCACCTGCCCCCACCTGGGGTTGATGTCGCGGTATGCCACGCGGAAGGTGTTTGAAAAGTAAAGCCTGCCGGTGACGAAGACAAACCCCCTGTCATAACCCTGCTCTTCACCGATGTAGGTATAGGCGTTGCGATAACTGACATAAAGTGCCGGCATCAGAAGCTGTCTGAACTTACCGTAGGCAAACCAGAGCTGGTCATAGATGCTGGCATTGACGATCAGGTCGCCCCGGATGGCAGAGGGATCAGGACGGGAGGCAGTGTCCTTTCTTATTATCCTGTCACCCCCGTAGGCTATGTCAGCCTCCATCACGGGGTGCCACCCGCTCCATTTGATGCCTGTATGAAGACGGTGGGTCTCGTCGCTGTATTCATACCCCACCGTGGTTATCAGGGTGCTAAGATGGTTCTGTGACATCAGTGTAACACCAGGCCTGATGGTTGTCGGGTCTGTCCTGATAAGGTCAATGTCTCCGTAAAAGGGAAACCAGCTGTGGAAGTTAAAGAGATGGGCAAGCTTGCTGTAAGGCTCTGAATCCGGTATTGAAAGCTCAGACCTCTCCGGCTGCTCACCGGATGCAGCAGGGACAGGCGCCGGATCAGGGAGTACACTGTACATGCTGCCTGACGGCTCTCCTGCTTCGGCAGAGCTCTTTTCCGAGGCAATCACAAAGCCGTCCGCAGTGTAATCCGAGAAGAGAATCTCACCGCCGGATATTGAAAAGCCGGATATTCCGTAGCGCGACCGTGTGACACGGGTAACAACGGTGTCGTCGGTGATGCGGTATATATTGTCAGAGCCGTCACCCTGTGCCAGGAAATAGAGGGTGTCATTACAGATCTCAGCCTGGATGATATCAGTGTTACCCTCTTCCATGTTCACCTTCCATCGCTTGCCTGTTGGCCGGTATGTACGGATCCCTTCTCCCCTGTCACTGAGCGTCACCACCGTCACAGCACTGCCGTCGGAAGACCATGCAGGTCTCTGCAGGAAGAGGTCTTCAGGGGGTACCAGGTCCATCAGCACCTCGCCCGTGAGAGCATCGAGAAAGACCAGGGAGCATCGCAGCTCAGGAGTTGTTGAGACCGCCACGATGGTTCTGCCGTCGGGCGAGAGATCGGGCGCAGTGTAACGGGAGCGCCGGGTGAGCTGCTCTACCCCGCCGCCACCAAGACTCATCTTCTTGATGACTGAATAGTCGCGGTTGTCCCACCGTATATCACGGTGCAGTTCTGACCATACTATAGTACTGTCAGAATATGAGAAGATATAGGGATATATGTAACCGGTGGTGGTCAGGACATGTTCTCTCCCACCACTTTTATCAGTGATCACAAACTGAGAAGGAGCGGACATGGAGCTCTTGAGTGAGATGATAGTGGCGTTACCGGTACGGTGGGGGGTATAGTGGTTCACATGATCTCTCCTGGCGGCCGCGTTCAGTGCAGGGTAGTCGGTGTAGCCGTGGCTCTCTGCCTCCAGCCACCGTTTCTCCAGGGCCGCGAAAGCGGTATCGTACAGTCTCTTCTTGGTCAGTCCCGTCTCCTGCCTGAGGCTCCTGTTGACGGGATTGAAGGGATAGCCTGACGACACCTTCCTGACGGCGCTGATCCATGCGCTGCTGTCGGTGTTGCGGAGGTGATTCATCATGAGATAGCCGAATACATAATGGTCGGGGGTGAAGTGCCTGTAAGATCCTGCCAGCATCTTGTCATACCCGTAAATGCCTCCGGGGCGTGTTGCCAGGGCCCGGGCCTCCTGTATGAAGGCGTTGCTGCGCCCCCTGCCTGACGCTCCTGTGACTGTCTCGGCATAAACGGCGTCACCCTCAAAGGCCCACATGGGTATCTCCACGGCACTCAGACCCACAGCCTGTTCTCCCAGCAGGTACCATACGGCCCTCCCCAGCCCTCTCCTGTTGAGCGAAGCCAGCTGAAGAACGTGGGCAGTCTCATGTACAGCCAGCTGCCGGGCAGGAGACATCGGCAGGTTATCCTGACCCGGAAGAGGATAGAGCTCCATCCTGCGGGGAGCCCAACTCACATAGCCGTTGGAGAGCATGGAGTGGCTGTGTATGATGACCGGAACAGAGACGTTGACATCAGGGTAAAGATTGGAGAGCCTGCTGTAGGAATCCTCCAGCAGCCGTGAATATTCAGCGGCGCCGGCGGCGAAATCCTCCGGAAAGATGACTCGGAAATGAGGCGTGCGTATCTGACGCCATCGCAGCGAGGCCGGATCCTGCCCGGTATCATAATACTGCGCTATCGCAACCGTGACACTCATGGTGCTGACTAAGAGCAGTATAATGAATTTTCTCATGCAGGGCGGTTTCTTCAAAAATACCAAAAATGGCTGATATCCACCGCGACACTCCAAAATCTTATTATTTTCGTGCGGTATTATCAGCAAATGGAAAAGAGAGCGTTATGATAAAAAAATTCAGGCTTTGGGATAATATACTCGGCTGGACAGTTTTTGCCCTTGCAGCGGTCACATACCTGATGACACTGGAGCCGACAACCAGTCTGTGGGACTGCGGAGAGTTCATCGCTTCTGCCTTTAAGCTTGAGGTCGGACACCCGCCCGGAGCTCCCTTCTTCATGATCCTCGGACGGTTCTTTGCCAGCTTCGCCGGCGGTGATGTCTCAAAGGTGGCGATGATGATCAATGCAATGTCAGGACTGGCCAGTGCACTGACAATACTGTTTCTCTTCTGGACTGTCACCCATCTTGCACGCAGGATCTTTCTGAAGCAGGAGGCCGATTATACACCCGGTAAAATCATTGCTGTCCTGGGCGCCGGGCTGACAGGTGCCTTGGCGTATGCCTTCTCTGATACTTTCTGGTTCTCGGCCGTTGAGGGAGAGGTCTATGCAACCTCCTCGCTCTTTACAGCACTGGTATTCTGGGCCATACTCAAATGGGAGGATGCAGCCGACGAACCACACGCCGACAGGTGGATTATCCTCATTGCATTTATGATGGGGCTCTCGATAGGGGTTCACCTGCTCAACCTGCTTGCAATACCTGCGATAGTGTTCGTATGGTATTTCCGCAAGTATCAATTCTCCTGGAAGGGACTGGCAGCATCTGCCGGCGTATCTGTGCTGCTGCTGGTACTGATAATGTACGGCATAATACCGGGTATATTCAGGGTTACCTCACAGTTTGAACTCTTCTTTGTCAACAGCCTGGGCATGCCCTTCAACAGCGGCATGGTCATTCACCTGCTACTCTTTATCACTGCACTGCTTCTCTCGGTATGGTATTCATTTACCCACAGTGACGGCAGAAGGGGGTTCCTGCTGGCATCGGCGACGCTTCTTCTGTCGGGCATGTGGCTGCTGACAGACTCACTTGCGGCCAACCTCCTCTTCCTCGTTCTCCTGGTATACGGCGCGTGGTACCTCTCAACGCGTCAGAGGGTGGCGCTGAACACCATACTGACGGCAATGACCGTGATCGTGATAGGGTATTCGTCGTTTGCCACCATCGTCATCAGGTCTACAGCCAATACCCCTATGAATGAGAACAATCCGTCCAACCCGTTCGCACTTCTCTATTACCTCAACCGGGAGCAGTACGGCCAGAGACCTCTGTTCACCGGCCCCTATTACAATGCTCCTGTAACCGATTATTCAAAGGGGAAGCCTACCTACAATCCCGTTGACGGCAAATATGTGATCACCAACCGTGCCACCGAGCGTGAGTATGATGAGAGGTTCGTGACCTTTCTGCCCAGGATGTGGAGCGACTCCCCTGATCACAGAAGGATTTACGAGGAGTACTCAGGCACCAGGGGCAAGGCGGTAAGTGTCACCGACCCGCAGACGGGAGAGCCGACCACCCTGCGGGTGCCCACCTTCGGACAGAACCTGAAATTCATGTTCCGGTACCAGTTCGGGGTTATGTACTTCAGGTACTTCATGTGGAACTTCAGCGGCCGTCAGAATGACATTCAGCATTTCGGCGGGCCGGTGAACGGCAACTGGATCACCGGAATAAACTTTATTGATGCCCCCAGGACCGGTTCCCTGAAGGATATGCCAGATGACATGAAGAACCATCCCTCCAGAAACACATATTTCCTGCTGCCGCTGCTGCTGGGCCTGGCCGGGTTTCTGTGGCACTTCAACCGTGATGTGCGTAACTGGTGGATAGTGCTGTTGCTCTTCGTCATGACCGGAATAGCCATTGTGGTATACCTCAACCAGTATCCCAACCAGCCACGCGAACGTGATTATGCCTACGCCGCCTCGTTCTATGCCTTCACCATCTGGATAGGCATGGGCGTGCTGGCACTCTATGAGCTGATGCGAAAGGCGGTGGCAGAGAGGCCCGCAGCTATCGCCGCCACGGTGATTGCCTTTGCCGCTGTCCCGGCACTGATGGCCGCGGAGAACTGGGATGACCATGACAGGTCGGGGAGATATCTTGCCCGTGATGTGGCCTTTAATTACCTGAATTCATGCGCTCCGCAGGCAGTGATATTCACCGGCGGCGATAATGACACCTTTCCGCTGTGGTATGCCCAGGAGGTGGAGGGCGTGCGTACCGACGTGCGGGTATGTAACCTGATGCTGCTGAATACCGACTGGTATATAGACCAGATGAAGATGAAGGCATACAGCTCCGAACCTCTGCCCATCAGCCTGCCTAAAAAACTGTACTATGACGGTGTGAATAACCAGGTGGCGGTGTTTGAACGCGTAAGGGAGCCGGCCACGGCAAAGGAGGTGTTGAAGTTCATAAACAGCGGCAGCGAAGTATCAAAGCTCACCATGTACGGAGAGGAGATATATTATATCCCGACCCGTACCATACGCATCCCGGTTGATTCTGCCAAAGTGGTGGCCAATGGCACCGTCAGGCCCGAGGATGCAGACAGAATAGTGCCCTATATAGATATCAACCTCAAGGGCCAGTGGCTGCTGAAGAGCCAGCTGATTGTTCTTGACATCCTTGCCCATAACGATTGGGACAGACCGATATATTTTGTGGCCGGACATCATGACGATGCCATGGGACTGGAGGAGTATTTCCAGCTGGAAGGGATTGCCTACAGGCTGGTACCCGTTAAGGGAGTCAACAGGGGATGGCTCGATTATGGCCGCATAAACACTGATATCCTGTACGATAACATGATGAACAAGTTTGCCTGGGGCGGTACTGCAGACCCGGATGTCAACATAGATTTCTATCACTCGCGCACTCTTACGGTGGTAAGAGCGCGGCTCAACCATGCCAGGCTGGCCAGGGCCCTGGTCGAGGAGGGTGACACTGCCAGGGCTACGGCTGTCATTGAGAGATGCCTTGAGCTCTTCCCGACGGAGAAGCTGGGATATGATTTCTATTTCCCTGAGATAATATCTGTCTGTTTTTCTGCCGGGATGAGAGAGAAGGCAACTGAGCTTGCCCGTGGCCTGGCAGACTATTATTTCAGTCGTTCCGGATACCTGATGAACCAGGTGCCATCCGTTGCCCTCTATGCGGATCAGGAGATAGCCAGCGCACTTCAGATAGTATCACCACTGATACAGACCTGCTATGACTACGGTGAGACTGATCTCGCCGAGGAGCTTAACGCAGGGTTCAATGA